>JAFLUI010000113.1 GCA_022508825.1 Oscillospiraceae bacterium | reverse complement strand
TTCGCCTATCGAAAAACTTATTACATACTGTCCAATATGATTGACAAACTTACAATGTAAAAATTTTTCTTGCCAAAATGTAAAAAGTGTGTTATACTGAAATTAACAATGAAAGGAGGCTCGTCTGCTTTCAGATGAAAAATAAAAACAATAAAAGGGAACTGATACTTGAAGCTGTGAAGCAGCTTATGTCAGAGGTCCGGTATAAAGATATATCGGTAAGCGACATCGCCCGGAAAGCAGGTATAGGCAAGGGGAGCATATACTATTACTTTGAAAGCAAGGATGAGATGCTTCGTGAGATAATCGAGCGCAGCTACCGTCTGGCAATAAACAAGTATCTTGACAGTGTGGACAGTCAGATGTCTGCACTGCAAAAAATAAAGCACCTTTTCCGAAGCATCATCCGGGAGGAGTTTGACGACAGGGAGTATAACTTTATCCTCACCCTTATCCCCGATAATGATATGCTTCTTCAGAATATGCTGAAGTACATCGCGATAAAGGAAATATCCCCCATTCTTGCGGATATCCTTGAACAGGGGATAGAGGAGGGCACTATAACAACGGACACTCCAAGAGAATCGGCGGAGATAGTCATTGCAGTGCTTACATTTCTGCTGGACTATGCAGTCTTTCCGAAGGACGACTCGGACGGCTTTGAAAAGAAGCTGAAAATTTTCGCAGGCGTACTGGAGACCTGCTTTAAAACAGAGCAGGGAGGATTTGACTTTCTGCTGGACATTCACGATGAATATACTTGAAGTAAAATTTTAATTAATTATACAGAAAGGATTGATAAATTATGGCAAAAACTGCGCTTATCACGGGAGGAGCCGCCAGCGGCAAGTCCAGATGGGCAGCAACCTATTTTTCGGGCTGCGATTATGTGCTTTATCTTCGTACCGGAAAGGAGGTAGATAAGGACACACAGAAGCGTATCGACTACGACAACAAGGAGCATCTGGTAGAATGGGACATAGTAACAGATGTGTACAGTGAGCCCGTAAAGCTTTTTACAGATCATAAATTTGTTATTTTTGACGATCTTACAGACTATACTAATGCTGTAATAAATGAGATGTGTCCCGATATCGAAAAGATCACCTATGAGCTTACAAAGGAGATCGAAAGGAAAATAATAGGGGATATCACCGCTATGTATGACAGTATAAAGGAAATAGACGGGAGCATGGTAATAATAACTATGGAGCCCGGCTTTTCCGTCACTCCGGAAAATATTGCGCACAGGACCTTCAGAGACATTCTCGGAGGCATAAACCAGAGAATTGCAAATATTTCCGATGAGGTATATCTTTCGGCAAGCGGTATCCAGTTCAGAATAAAGTAAAGATACAGCCTTTTAATTTTATTATAGAAAGGAATAATGAATTATGACCTTTGAAGATTTTATTATGGAAGCAAGATCCCTTAATGCATCCGATATCCATCTTACTGTGGGCGCTCCTACAGTAGTCAGAGTAAACGGTGAGCTCCAGCCCTTCGGCGCTCTCAGCGATATGGTGGTAAACCGTACTATTCTCTCTATCCTTTCGGCAGATCAGGAAAAGCGTCTCACAGAGGGACACGACATCGACTTCAGCTTCGAGCTTAAAAACGGTGCAAGACAGAGAGTAAACGTTTTCCGTCAGAGCGGAAGGCTCGCCTGCAGTATAAGACTGCTCAACGATGTTATCCCCACTCTTTCTGATATCAATATGCCGCCTGTTGTTACAGAGCTTGCTCAGAAAAAGAGAGGACTTATACTTGTTACAGGTCCTACAGGCTCGGGCAAATCCACTACTCTGGCTGCTACAATTGACCATATCAACAAGCACAGAGCCTGCCATGTCATCACCATCGAGGATCCTATCGAATACCGTTATACTCCCGATAAGGCCACCATCCATCAGCGTGAGATAGGCAGGGATATCGACACCTTTGCCAACGCCCTGAGAAGCGCTCTGCGTGAAGACCCCGATGTTATCCTTGTAGGTGAGATGCGTGACTATGAGACTATCTCTCTTGCCATGACAGCGGCAGAAACAGGACACCTTGTTTTCGGAACTCTCCATACCACAAGCGCAGCTCAGACCATAGACCGTATTATCGACTCCTGCCCCACAAGCTTTCAGGAGCAGGCAAGAGCCCAGCTTTCAAATATGCTCCAGGGCGTTATCGCTCAGACTCTTGTTCCCACTGCGGACGGCAAGGGACGAGTTGCTGCTCTGGAGATCATGACGGGTACGGATGCTATAAGAAATCTTATCCGCACAAACAAGATTGCTCAGATAGATTCTACTATGCAGCAAAGCGGACGCTATGGAATGTGTACTCTTAATGACAACCTTGCAAAATACTATAAGAAGGGTATCATCTCCTATGAGACTGCCATCGACTTCTGCTCTGACAAGACCGAAATGGAGAAGTCGCTTAACGCTTCTGCAGGATTCTAATGATATGAAAAAAATGGAGCAGCGGAATGACTGCTCCATTTTTTATTTCCTGCGGTCAAGAAGTTCTATTATCCTGCGGTTTACAAGAACATCGTAATAATCTCCGATGGCCTTTATTTCGGTGTCGGTGATTATCCCGCCGCCGGGGAGATCGTTTGCATTGTGGGAGTCCGAGCCTGCGGTCATAGGAAGTCCGTAGCTTTCGGCGTACCATGTCGCCCGGATGTTGTGCTCGGGAAGGTTCCCTCCTGAGTTGATTGCTTCCACTGCGTCAACGTCATTCGGGATAAGCGTCAGCTTTTTTATGTAGTCCCATATCCTGAAAGGATGGGCGTGGACGATAAAGCCTCCGCTTTCATGCACAAGCGCAGCGTACTCCCAGATCTCAATATCCATCATTTCCGGATGTGCCTTCAGCCACTGCTTGTCAAGTCCGTAGGTGAGAAAATCGCTGCCTCCGGTGCAGGTATACTCCCAGCCGAAAAGTACGGTGAGACCGATCTCGTCCCCACGCTTTTTTGCATTTTCATACCCCCGGCAGAACAGATCGATTCTTTCTTCCCATGGCAGCTCCCGGGGAACGGCGCTGTTGCCGTTAAAAAAATGATCGGTTATTATAATGCCGTCATAGCCCTTTGCCTTGTAGGCGTCTGCCATTTCCGCTCCGGTGGTGACGGCGCAGCCGCTTGCCTCGGAGGTGTGGACATGGGTATCATATTTAAAGCTTTTCATCTGAACATAACCTCACAATTGCTGCCGCGAATATCTTGGCGTTTTTTAAAAGACTTTCCTCTGTGATAAACTCGTCTGCTCCGTGCATATTGTTTTCTTCGCCGGGAAATTCCGCTCCGAATGCAACTCCCGTATCCGTTTCGTGGACGTATGTGCCGCCGCCGATGGCAATGCAGTGTCCCTTTTCTCCCGTGACATTTTCGTACACCTCGAGCAGGTCACGGATAAATTCAGAATCCTCCGCCGCATGATGCGGCTCGCTTATCATATCCGCATTCATTTTCAGACCTGCTGCTTCCGCAGCGTTTTTTAATTTATCAAGAATATCAGAGCTTGTTTTTGTGACGGGAAAGCGGATATCCTGTTTTGCTTCAAGGACTCCGTTTTCTGCGGAAATGACGCTCAGCACAGAGGTGAGAGCACCAAGCTGGTCGGAGCACTTTATCCCCGCGGACGCTCCGTCCGTTTCACCGTAGGGGAACATTTTTACAAGCGCGGAAATGACCGGGTCTCCCGAAATTTCGGAAAGCACAGTCAGCAGAGCGGTGACAGCATTTTTTCCGCTTTCGGGAGTGGAGGCGTGAGCGCTTTTTCCACGGGCGGTGAGCTTTATTTTGTCCCCCTCTGCTTCCGAAACGATAGTCACACCGTCAAAACGGTCTTTATAGTGGGAGGTGTCAACAGACCCCGCATTTATGACCGCTTCTGCAAATTCGGGGACAGCGTTTATTGCCGCGCCGCCGTTTACAGAAATAATATCCGGACTGAGCTTTGCGGTGTAGGAAATACGGAGCATTCCCTTTTCTGCGTTTATCAGGGGATATGAGCCGTCGGGGGTAAAAAGCATCTGTGGGAGAGCTTCTTTCCGGCGGTACCTTGCAAGGTCTGCAGAGCCGTTTTCCTCGTTGGTGCCGAAGATAAGACGCACATTTTTATTAAGCGTTATTCCTGCATCCTTCACCGCCCTGACCGCATAAAGCGCGGCAACAGCGGGTCCCTTGTCGTCGATTGCTCCTCTGCCGATGAGCTTTCCGTCTTTGCGGGTCAGGGAAAATGGCGGGACGCTCCAGCCGTTTCCTGCAGGGACAACGTCAAGGTGACAGAGTATGCCAAGCTCCGGAGTTTCCTCTGCGGGAAACATATCAGCGGTGCCCATGTAGTTATCTATGTTACGGACAGAAAGTCCCGACTCCCGGCAGATACCGAGCATCTCGTTCAGAGCGGCAGCGGGATGTTCTCCGAAAGGCGCATCGGGGGAGGGGTCTCCCATGACAGAGGGTATTTTTATAAGACGTTCAAGGTCTTTTACCATGTCTTCAAAATGGGAGTCAAGATAAGAGAAAATTTTATTCATCGGTGCCTCCATTCAAATTAAGGGTAAGCCACTCTATATGCCAAATGCTGCGCATTTGACTCCGAGTTTTCGCAAAGCGAAAACATCGGGCATGGCTTCCCCTCGTTACGATGTTTTGCGAAGCAAAACTCGCAAACAAACGCTTGCGTTTGTTTTATTCACACCCTTTCGGAGCTCTTAAACGATAAGGAGTTCCGCCGTCTGCGGACGGCGGCGAGGGCTCTGCCCCTCGACCCCGCCAGCGCCAGCCGCGCTGGACCGGCTATATGCGCCGCTTACGCGGCTAAATAATACTTTCGATCCCGACAGCAGTATCAACATCCGTCTCGTAGTCAACACCCTCAGCCTCGAAGCCAAAGAGCCTGCTGAAATCTTTGCGGTAACCCTCAAGGTCTGTACACTCGGACAGGTTTTCAGTGGATATTCTGTTCCATATCTCCGACACCTTTTCCTGAACATCGGGACGCATTTCCCAGTCGTCAAGACGGAGCAGTCCGTTCTCGTCTGTCTGTACTTGTCCGCCGTAAAGCTTTTCAGCAAACATTCTCTGCATCTGCTCTATGCATCCCTCATGGAGTCCCATTTCCTTCATTACCTTATAAAGAATGGAAATGTACAGCGGCACTACAGGGATAGCCGAGCTGGACTGCGTAACAAGCGCCTTGTTTACGGACACATATGCAGTCACGCCGTCAATGCTGCTGGTGATCTCCTTTGCTGTGGCGGCAAGATGATCCTTAGCCCTGCCGATAGAACCGTCCTTGTAAATGGGGTGGGTAAGCTCGGGTCCTATGTAGGAGTATGCCACTGTGACAGTGCCGTCCTCAACTACTCCTGCGGATTTGAGCGCGCCGATCCATTCTTTCCAGTCCTCGCCGCCCATTACCTTGATGGTGGCGAAGATCTCCTCCTCGGTTGCGGGAGGGATGGTCACTTGCTCGACAGTGTCCGTTTTCATATCTATGGACTTGTTTGTAAACTCTCCCCCCGTGGTTTTCAGAACGGAGCTGTAGACGGTACCGTCCGATGTGCTGCGTCTGGGAGCGGCAAGACTGTAGACGATCATGTCCACCTTGCCAAGATCCTTTTTAATGAGAGCGATGACCTCGTCCTTTATCTGTGAGGAGAAGGCGTCTCCATTGATGGTTTTGGCGTAGAGACCGTCTGCATGGGCGAACTCCTCAAAAGCGGCGGTGTTGTACCAGCCTGCAGAGGCAGTCCTTGCGTCGGCGCCCTGCTTGTCGAAGATAACGCCTATTGTGGAGGCTCCGCAGCCGTAAGCGGCGGATATTCTGGAGGCAAGTCCGTACCCCATGGACGCTCCGATAACAAGCACCTTTTTGGGACCGTCTATTTTGCCCTTTTGCTTCACATAGTCGATCTGCTCCTTAACGATCCTTTTGCAGCCCTCCGGGTGAGCTGTTGTGCATATAAATCCCCTTATCTTAGGTTTAACAACCATTTTAAGACCATCCTTTCGATGATGATTTTTCCAAATATCTATTATATCACTTTTTCGGAAAAAAATCAAGCATAAAAAATAAAAAGAAATGGCAGATTTTGCCTTGACATTGACTTTTGCGGTGGGATGTGGTAATATTAAGTAAACGAAAATCGGAATTTACAAGGCGGAGGAATTACAATGGATCACGTTAAAAAGGCTAAAGAATTGTATGAACAGGGCTTTTATTGTTCACAGGCTGTTTTCGCTGCCTTTGCTGATGAGTTAGGCTTGACTGAAAAACAAGCTCTACAAGCGGGAAGCTGTTTCGGAGGCGGAATGTGCAAAGGCGAGGTGTGCGGTGCCTGCACCGGTGCTCTGATGGTTCTGGGAATGAAATACGGGAGATACAAAGCTGACGATTGGGACAGCCAGACAAAAGCCAATGATATGGCAGCAAATTTTCTTGAGCAGTTCAAAAAGAAAAACAGATCTTATATATGCAATGAATTATTAGGCTGCGATATAGCCGCTCCGGAGGGAAAGGCATATGCCAGAGAGCATAAGCTGTTTGCTGAATTTTGTCCTGAAATGGTCGCTTCCGCTGTGGAAATACTGGAACAGTTAGGTAAGTAAATTTTAATTCGGAGGTGTACTATGAACAAAAGCTTATTTACAGTGGTTATCCCTGCGCACAATGAAGAAAAATATATCGGGAAATGCCTGCGTGCCGTAAAAAGCGCAGCAAAATATGTTGCTCCCGACAGTGTGGAGATCATCGTCGTCGCAAACCGATGTACAGATAAGACTGCTGCAATTGCAAGACACTACGGCGCAAAGGTGCTGATAAATGACGACAAATGTATCGCCACAATACGCAACACCGGAGTCAATGCTGCAAGCGGTAAGATCGTGGTGACGATAGATGCTGACAGCCTTATGACGAAATACTCTCTTGCGGAGATCAGGTCAATGCTGAGAAGCGGCAGATATATCGGAGGCGGTGCGAATCCGATGTTCGACAGAATGTCGGTGGGAATAGCTTTTTCTTCTCTGTATGTTGCGCTCAATCTCCTTCCTGCAATGATAAAAAGCGGCGGATATCTCAGCGGTGCAATGTTCTGGTTTTACAAAAGGGATTTTGAATTGATAGACGGTTTTGATGAAAGTCTTGTGAGTCTTGAGGATATGGACTTTGCAAAGCGTCTGAAAAAGCTGGGAGTCAGCAGAGGGCAAAAATACGGCACGCTTAAACGTTCTTATGTCCTGACTTCATCACGCAAGTTTGATGAGTTCGGCGACTGGTACCTCATAAAGAACCGAAAGCTGACAAAACGCATTTTTACAGGCAAGGACCGCGACGCTGCAGATAAGTTTTATTATGATGTGCGTTAAATACGGTTATCGTTCGGATATCAGTGATGATCAGAATTTTTGGGGGTATACATAAATGGGGAAAGCTATCAAAAAAATCGGTAAAGTATTGCTTATTCTATTATGCGTGATTTTATTGCTCATGCTTGTTGTATTCATATATCACAGAATAATGCTGAGTAAAGAAAAAGAACTTATTTCCGAGCCTCTCGGGGAAATGATAGAGGTGGACGGCAGAAAAATGTGCGTCTATACAGAGGGCAGCGGTGAGCATACTCTGGTTTTTATGTCGGGGTACGGTACGCCTTCTCCTATTCTGGATTTTCGTCCGCTGTACAGACGTCTTGCCGATGATTTCCGCATTGTGACGGTTGAAAAATTCGGCTACGGTTTCAGCGATGAAACTGACGATCCCCGGGATGTGGATACTATGCTCAGACAGACCCGGGAGGCTATTGCGGGAGCAGGTGTCAGCGGTCCGTTTATACTGTGTCCTCATTCTGCGTCCGGAATAGAAGCGATCTACTGGGCGCAGACATATCCGGAAGAGATCGAGGGGATAGCCGCTCTGGACATTGCAATGCCGGGATACCATGAAGAAGCAGGGGATTCCATCTTTCTGGATCGGGCGATGGGTTTCATGGCAAACTCCGGACTGCTTCGTATTTTGCCTGCCAGCAGTTTTACGTTGGCTTTTAATTATCCTGACCTGACCGATGCGGAAAAAGCGCAGTACAAGGCATTGATGTATGCGCGCCGCGGCTCCGCTACTATGATACATGAAGCGGAATGGTGCAAAAAAAATATGGAGACCATCACAAACGGAGGTGCTCCCACAGTGCCGATGCTGTTCTTTATATCAAGACAACAGGCAGACGTAATGTT
>JAFLUI010000112.1 GCA_022508825.1 Oscillospiraceae bacterium | reverse complement strand
CTGCACAGGAAATGTTTGAATCATCAAGATACATACTCCATAAATAGATTTCCATAATAACCGATTTTCCGGCAGTGATCGTCTGACCGTAAAAACTGCCGTTCATCATAAATCCGTTTACGGAAAATGAATTATATTCATCAGTAATAGAAATATCCTTTTCACTGTTGTTTTCAGCCAAAAGCATAATATGTATATTGTTGCTGTAAGAACTGCTGTCATCAATAGCTTTCTTTGAAACAAGACGTATGCCATTATTGTTGTATATCTCATCACCGGAATCGTCAAAAGACGCTTTTGTATTCGGGATAGTAATGCTGATGTCTGATGAATCAATTATATCATAATAACTGTCACCATGAATGTTCAAAGCAAATTCTATTTCTCCGATTTCATCAATACCATACAGATCCCAGATGTTTTTATCAAGCATATTGGAAAATATCACGTCAATGATACAGCGTTTTCTTGGATTGACAGTTTCATTTGTCCAGCTTCCGCTTTCAATAGTCAGACCATTCAGAGCAATATCACTTACACCGATATTGACAATATCGTCTGAATTGTTTTCGACTTCCAGAAGAAGAATATCCTCACCGTCTTTGTTCTTAAACATCATTTCAGAGATTAGACGTATGCCGTTACTGTCATAAAGCACATCTTCCGAAGAATAATTCAGTGAATAGTCATAAAGAGCTTGGAAAGCATTACTTGATATTGCCTCCTTGTAAGTATCAGCAGAATAGTCATATGAATCGTAAGCGGTAGTTTTTATCTGGAGTGGTCCGGTGTAAATTTTGTTATAATCATCGTCCTCGATCTCAATGTCGATTTCAATATCGGCAATCTCATAAATCCCATAAATGCTCAGATCGTCATAGCTGAATCCGATAGTGTCCATTGCCTTTTTTCCTGCTGCCACATCACAATTCAGATAACCGTCACTAATCATATAGCCGTTTACTGAATTCCCGCTGTGTCCTAAAGAACCCGCAATGAAAGACAGACTTTCATCGCTGTTGTTTTCGATCATAAGCTTGAGTTCGGCTTTGTAATTGCCGTAGTTGAGTTCTGTTGCAGTTATTTTTACATTATTTTCGTCATAAAGGACAGTTTCCTCAATAGTTGCATTTTGTTTGAATCCGTTCTGTAAGTCTGACTTAATTTCGTCTATCGCCTTTTGTATTCCGTCACGTTCATCATCACTTGTTGATACATCCTTATTGACCGAGTTTTCTGCTGTTGTTTTTTCTGTGGTATCCTTTTCTGTATTGTCATTTCCGCCGGAACAGGCTGTCATTGTTGCGGCAAGCGATATTGCCATAAGTATTGCCATTACTTTTTTCATATTGATACATCCTTTCATAATTTTTTGGTTGATTCTGCTGTTTTTGCGATTAAGGTACTCCTTTCATATTACACACCCCCATTATTATGATCTGAAAACCGACAATGCGGCTTTCCTATAAGAGTGTGTTTTTCGCGCGGATCGTCAAACATAACAAAACCTCGCTGTAATAAGTTTCACAGCGAGGTTTGTATTATATCCACAGAATTTCAATCATATTTAGTCAAAAAACTCAATCGTTACATTAAGGTCAGGAATATCGGGGTTTAATGCAAGAACAAGATTAGTAATTATAGCTGTTGCTGAGTCCTCAGCGCTTTTATAAAAATCAGGGTCTGATTTCAGTTTGTCTTTTATTTTATTATATCCCTCATTAATTTCGTTGCGGGCAATATCTTCTCCTACACTTATACTGTCGTTAAAAATATCATTTTTAAATAAAATCTTTTTGACATTCTTATAATCAACAGAAAAATTTGTTAACTCAGGATTTGGAATTCTTACTGTTACGTTATGTCGTTCATTATCAATCAAAAACTCCCCGATTTCCATATTAACGGTAAAAATACCTTTCCCCGGAACTTCTAACCACGCCGTTATGTTGTTATCGTTATCTTCTTCTCCCATAACAATAAACTCAACATCACTTACTTCCAGCACTTCCAAATTTGCCTCTTCATTAATTGAGCCAATATTTATTGATACACTGTTTTTAGTATGATGTCTTTCTTCCGCAAGGTCAAAACTTGCTCGATAAAATCCATTATATACTTCTTCAGACATAGCTGTTTTGGCGTCCCTGAATTGATTGCCAGCAGCTTCTGACAGATCGGGGAGCACCTGATTTTCTATTGACCAATAAAAATATCCGCACACTATTAAAGAAACTATCATTATAATAATTGCACATATTATTAGTGCAGGTGATTTCTTTTTCGGCATTCTATCAGTTTCTTCTAATATTATCTCTTTGTTCACTGTTTATCCTCCTACTGAAATTTTACATTGACTTTTTTATCGTTTCCACACATATTTTCAGCTAACATTTTGGTTTGTTTCAAAGCGGCATCTTTAGCCTGATTATTCAGCATATCATAGTTAGAAATAGCTTCTTTTGCGTTTTCTGATGTGACAGCCATAGAATTTATATACGCATCAAATCCGGCTTCTGCATTACCGCTGAACGAGAATTTTTGATATTCTGCAATTTTCTTAGTTTCATTTTCATCAATTTCAAAATTTAATTCCGGATAGGGTATTGATATAGTAATCTCATTATTATTTTCATCAAAGTTTATAGTTATTTCGCTTAAATCTACTGTAAAATATGCCTTGCCCTTGAAGACATAAAGCGCAGCATATTCTTTGCCAACCGTATGATCATTTTTCAAATTCACTCCTGCACTCAGCACCTCAAGTCTGCCGATTTTCTCCATTCGACCTTTTACATCAACAGTAGTATCCTCTGCACTCAGACCGGCATTAATGCCAGCCTCTCTTCCTTCTGAAAGTCCTACGGTAATTCCATTAAACGAACCAATCGCAGCACCAACAACATTTCCTGTAATTTCACCAACAGTTCCACCTACTTGTTTGGCGTTTCGTATGGCAGTGCTTCTCCAAACTGCAAATACAACAATAGCCGCAACTGTCGTCAATATCAATATTACTGAAATAATATTCCATATGTTATCAATAAATTGATCTTCTAATTTTCTTTTAAGGCTTTTCACTTAATTACTCCTCCTTTTTCTCAATTTCAAGATCTTTAAAATCTTCACGAGTAATGGTCTTTCCATCGTATTCCTCAGTGATTTTCAACTTATCGCTAATAGAGGTCTTGCCAGAATTAAACCAATGGAAAAAGTCATTCTTAAAAGTATAATTAGTATTTGTAATTGTATATTCCAACTCTAATTCTTGATTTTTACGAAGTTGAATAGTTCCACTAACTTCCTTTCCATCAAGTGTAAATTTGTAAGTTCCAATATCATCAGATGATTTTAATGTAACATTTATGTATTTTTCGATAGGATGCTTGTCAATTATTTTATCAATCTCTTTCAAATACTTTGAATACGTCATGGTTTTTTCATACGCATTATTTTTTACCTCACTACCTGTAATGTAATAACCGTTATTTGGAGTGATAGTAACTTTAACATTATCAGATGATTCTATATTATTCCCATTATTTAAGGTATATGGGATCGTTGAATCAGCAAGAGTGACAGCTATCTCTCCATTTGAAACTTTAGGCTGCTCAAATTTATATGCCTCATCAACCTGTCCCTTTTTGTTTTCCTTTTTTACAACAATATTTAATGTACTTGTTGATTTTACATTAAAGGTATAGCGTTTATATCCTGCTAATGTCTCAGGTGCATTTAAATCAAATTGTGTGCAGCTGAGTACATAACCATTAGATACATCTATACTTACGGTGTCTGTGTGCTTGAGCTTTAATTGCTCAATATTATCAATTTTTTTGCTGTTCACTTTAATTTCACTAATACCTTCAGTTGTACCATTAACATCAGCTACAATTAAATGTCTAAGATGTACCGTATAATTGCTTATTTCATCCATTGCAGAGATTTCTTTAAACTGCAATTCGCCATTTTCCTCATTATTATAATGAATGGCAGGCTTTGTTTCATCAACATCAATATAATAATCCTTACTGCTGTAAACAAATTTAACATTACAAGCATCAGTAGGATCAATAGTTACAGTTGGACTATAACAAGGCTCATCATTTACATACCAATTTCCACTGGCGTTTTGTTTGCTTCCGCTTTCATCAATATAATACGCACTAAGACTAATTGTTTGATTACGGTATTTTCCTATTGGTTCAACTGCAATTTCAGTACCTTGATAGTCTTCGGGGATTTTTAACACGGCTGAAGTTTCATTACTGTTACAAGATGTTTCGATATATCTGCTCCCATTTTTATCAAATTTATAAATGCGAAATTCGCTAAATTCATATTTGTTAGCATATTGACTGAAAATTTCTGGAGTACGATAGTAAATGCAATCACCTGGATTTATGTAGCAATTCTCAATATTAACATCTTTTGTCAGTTCAGAATCATAATAATAGTTTATTTCCATGAAATTATTTTGTGCGAACGTCACATGAACAGTTCCTGTCTGTACCTCTGCCATCACTGGGACTGCTTCCTCTTCATCATTCATTTCATAAAATCCTTCGCTATTTAACTGACCATTTTTATCTAATTCTTGATACTTAATATAGTCCTCATCTCTATTTATCCCAGATTTTTCAAGTATGAATTTTTCATAATATGCACTATCATTTTCACACCCTGAAAACATAATTGCTAAAAATGATATAAAGAAAGCTGCAAACTTACTTTTAATGTTTCTATTAATCACATTTACACATCCCTCTTGATATAAAATTGATTATAAACCTTTGTTAACATAATTTTATCGCAAAAAGTCCTATTTTTCAAGCATTTTCGTATCTGATACCTGTAAATCTGTGTAGAAAAATGCTTAATTGATTTGTTAATATTTACTACAAAAGTTTAGTAGATTTCTTTTAATGTTGCAAAAATATTAAATTTTAATGTAATTTTTGCATTTAAAAGAGCGTGTTTTTCACGCGAATTTATGCATAAAATGATATAGAAAAATGGATAGTAAATTTACTTTCTCGCTTCAATATCATGTAATTGCAGCGGAAAAGTAAACATATATAAACCAATCTTACCTCAGAGCATTTCAGCAAGATTGATGATCCTTATTCCTTTACTCACTGCCATACGGATAGTCTGTCCTGTTCCGCTCCGACTTCTGTTTTTATAATAGCATACACAACAGTCTGAAAGTTCTACAAGTCGGATGTTACGGATTTTCATACAGCCGTCATAATAATGATCTGATATGTACTCCACTTCATTAGCAACACTCAGAATTTTATAGTATTCCTCTTTCTGTGCATTATGCCATTTGGCAGTTTGTTCCTCCGATGAACAGGGGAGGACAAGATGTAATTTTATATGTGGATATTCCTCACGAAGTTTTATTACAGTCTTGGCAGCTAATTCATCGAATCCAGTTGCTCCCCCGGCGATGAAGGTAACTGCACCGTTCTCGATCAGACTGGTAAGTATTTCATTAAGCAAGGCGACAAGTTCGTTTGTAACTTTTACATTTCTATGACCTGTAAAGCAAACTGATTTCATAGTAAACCCTCCATTTACTTCTATTATATCATCTTTTCATAATATACGCAAGTGCGTACACGCAAAAACGTATAAAAAGTTATAATAAGAAAAATGATATAGGTGGGTGAGGATATGTCAGCAGTCAAAAACGCTGTTGTGCAGCGTTTCAAGAGTATATGTCAGGATAGAGGAATAGCAACAAACGAGCTTGCTAACATATCAGGAGTTACACCGTCAACTGTTTACAGTCTGTTTAGCGAGGAACGTCAGAATGTGTCTATTACTACTATAAAGATTCTATGTGACGGCCTTGAAATTTCCCTCGGTGAGTTCTTCAGTTCTTCGGAGTTTGATAGTTTAGAGCAGGAAATAAAATAGCGCAAGATCGACATTATCATACAGAAGATTATGATTTTCAAAGGTTTCATTATAGGAGAGTAACAGCTTTACATGGTTTTAGGTGAAGCCTAAAATTTTAGGGGGATACGCTTTTCAAGCATCGGGTTCCCTAAAAACATTTTGAGGGGATATACCTCTCAAAATGGAGAAATGTGGCAAAGAATACGGCACTTTCTCTGCTTGCTATGCATACTCAAGCACAAAATCTGCAACTGTTAAGAAATCTCAATTTTCATCATGTACCCACTACCCTATATATTTTTCAGTTTAAAATTCAAATTTAATTTGGGAAGGATAGTCATTTTTTTGATGACAATATTCACTCCTATAGCAATAGCCCATGAATTTGGGCAAAAAAATAACAGCCCCACAAATTGTCTGTGGAGCTGTTTACGTTTATTCGGATTCGCCTTTTATTCCGTAAAGTATGGTGTTGATAAGCTGGATCGTTTCCAACAGTTCCATCATCAACGCCGCCATTGCCGATTCGTTTTAGTTCTTCTAGAACAGCCTCAAGCTGATTTTTCAATGCTTTGTAAACTCTCGGATTTGGCTGGACTACAATTTCTTTCTGTAATACTCGGTTTACCAAATAGTCCTGCTTCGTCATACCCGACAGCTTGACTTTTACATCAAGCTGTTCGGTTTCCTCCGGTGATATCCTGAAAGATATCGTCTTGCTTCTGAACCTACCCCTTGAATCAAGTTTTTTAGCTGACATTTTATTTTACCTCCTTCTTCAATCTCTCAATATCAAGCTTCTGTGCCATTTCACTCTGCTTTGATGGGAAGAGATGTGCATATCTGTATGTAATATCAATGCTTTCGTGTCCGACGCGATCTGCTATTGCTAATGCTGTAAAGCCCATTTCAATAAGAAGTGAAACATGGCTGTGTCGCAGGTCATGGATACGAATCTGTTTTACTCCTGTAGCCTTGCAGCCACGTTCCATTTCATGCTTCAGATAATGTTTTGTAACAGGGAAGATACGGTCATTATCTGTCGCACTATAAAACATACCGAGATATTCTTTCATCTCATCCGCAAGGATCTGAGGCATTGCGATCACTCTATTGCTCTTTGGAGTTTTGGGGGAGGTAATAACATCACGCTTCTTCAATCGCTGATAAGATTTGTTGATAGTAACTGTATTTGCCTTAAAATCAAAATCTTTAGGTGTGAGGGCGAGTAATTCGCCCTCTCTTATACCACACCAGTATAGCATTTCAAAAGCGTAGAAGGATAATGGCTTGTCCATCATTGCTTCCGAGAATTGCTGATATTCCTCCATTGTCCAGAACAGCATTTCTTTATGTTCTTCCTTACCCATATTGCCCACCTTTGCGGCAGGATTACTTGACAATTCATAATACCTGACAGCGTGATTAAATAAGGCGCTCAACTGATTATGTACAGTTTTCAGGTATGTCTGTGAGTAATGCTTACCCTTTTTGTCTGTAAGCTGCCTGATTTCATTCTGCCATTCGATTACGTCCTTTGCTGTGATTTCCGAGAGCTTTCGTTTGGCAAAGTATGGGAGTATCTTTTTTCGGATGACACTTTCCTTGCTCAGCCAGGTATTTTCTTTCAGCTTCGGCTTTACGTCCTTTTCGTATAACTGTACAAAGCTTTCAAATGTCATATTCACATCTGACTGCTTCTGCATCAGGAACTCCCGTTCCCACTCCTGAGCCTCCTTTTTGGTGGCGAATCCACGTTTTAGTTTCTGTTGTCGTTCTCCTTTCCAGTCAGTGTACCGGAATTGGACATACCATGTGTTGTTTTTGGGGTTCTTAAATGCTGCCATGTTCATTCTCTCCTTTCATCCGACTGCTTTGTGCAGTAGAACTTTTCATGGAAGAATTTTCTGTCAATTCGTCCTGAAATCGTAATACAGCCGGTCTTTGCAAGCTCCTTGTTCAGTTTGCGTATCAATTTGTAAGCGTATGGGATTGATACTCCCATTTCCTCTGCTACCTCCTCAACACGCATAAACATTGTTCCTGACATAATTGTCAACTCCTTTCAAGATTTTATTTATATTAAGCTAAATTGTTTAGTTTAATACTATTATACTAAACATATTTGCTTTTGTCAAGCCTTTTTAGAAAATTTATTAAACTTTTTTGTTTATTTTCTCTTGACTATCTTAAACCAATATGCTATACTATATGAAAATGAATAAACAGGAGTGGTAATATGGCTATTGGTGAAAGAATACGTTTTATCCGCAATCTGCGTGGAATGACGCAGAAATGGCTTGGAATGGCGGTTGGATTTCCTGAAAAGACTGCCGATATCCGTATGGCACAGTATGAATCGGGAAC
>JAFLUI010000111.1 GCA_022508825.1 Oscillospiraceae bacterium | reverse complement strand
AAGGTATTTACAAGAGAAAATTCCGAGGAGCTTGCTCCCGGAGTAAATATGCTGGTAAGATGCTATATCGCTCAGAAGCGTAAGATATCTGTAGGCGATAAGATGGCGGGACGTCACGGAAACAAGGGCGTTGTTTCCCGTATCCTTAAATCGGAGGATATGCCCTTCCTGCCTGACGGAACTCCTCTGGATATCGTTCTCAACCCTCTGGGCGTACCTTCCCGTATGAACATCGGTCAGGTGCTTGAGGTCCATCTTGGAATGGCTGCAAAGAAGCTTGGCTGGAAGATCATGACCCCCGTATTTGACGGCGCACACGAGGACGACATCCGCGAGTGCTTCAAGGAAGCGGGTATGCGTGAGGACGGCAAGACCATCCTTTATGACGGACGTACCGGCGATAAATTTGACAACCCCGTTACTGTGGGATATATGTACTATCTTAAGCTCCACCATCTGGTAGACGACAAGATACACGCACGTTCGGTAGGACCCTACTCTCTGGTAACACAGCAGCCTCTGGGCGGTAAGGCTCAGTTCGGCGGTCAGCGTTTCGGAGAAATGGAGGTTTGGGCTCTGGAGGCTTACGGCGCTGCCTATACGCTTCAGGAGATCCTTACCGTCAAGTCGGACGATACCATGGGACGTGTAAAGACCTACGAGTCCATCGTAAAGGGTCAGAATGTTCCTAAGCCGGGTATCCCCGAGTCCTTCAAGGTACTTGTTAAGGAGCTCCAGTCCCTCTGTCTCAACGTTAAGGTACTGGACGACAACGATGAGGAGATCGACCTCAAGCAGACATTTGAGGATGACGAGGATATCATTCCACAGCCTGTTTCAGACGCCGAGGATATGGACAGCTATCTTGAGGACGGCGACCTTGACGAAGGCTTCTCTGTGGAGGACTTTGACGACGATGATGACCTTGGCTTCGACGATGATGATGAGGATGATGACGATTTCGGCGACGATGAAGAGGACGGCTTTGACGATGACGAGGGAGAAGAAGACTTTTCCTTTGACGACGATGACATGGGCTGATGCTAACACACTCGATTTTTAGAGGTCTTAAGAAACAATTTAAAAGGAGTGTTATATTTGGAATTCAATGCGTTTGAATCTATCAAGATCGGACTTGCGTCTCCCGAGCGTATAAGAGACTGGTCTCACGGTGAGGTAACAAGACCCGAAACTATAAATTACAGAACTCAGAAGCCGGAAAGGGACGGTCTTTTCTGCGAAAGGATCTTTGGTCCCCAGAAGGACTGGGAATGTCACTGCGGAAAGTATAAGAAGATACGCTTCAAGGGCAAGATATGCGACCGCTGCGGCGTTGAGGTAACACGCTCAAAGGTTCGCCGTGAGCGCATGGGTCATATCGAGCTTGCGGCTCCTGCTTCCCATATCTGGTATTTTAAGGGCACTCCGTCCAGAATAGGGCAGGTCATCGAGGTATCCCAGAAGCGTCTTGAAGAGGTACTGTACTTTACAAAGTATATCGTTGTTGACCCCGGCAATACGGAGCTGATGAAAAAGCAGCTCCTTACCGAAAAGGAATACACCGATATGAAGGAGAAGTACGAGGACGACTTCTACGCAGATATGGGCGCAGAGGCTGTCAGCGAGCTTCTTGAGGAGTACAGCCACGACAGATACGACAACTATATAAATCAGCACATCACCGAATTTTCCGAGGTAACAGGTCTGGACGAGGACAGGATAAGAGATTTCCTTGCAAAGCGTTACTATGTTATCGCAGAAGACGGCGAAAATGAGAATTTCAATACAGGTGATGTAGTTTCAAGGACTGTTTACAGAGAAGAGATTCTTGTGTACAACAGAAAGCAGATAGAGGCAGAGCGTCCCGTTATCACTGTGGAGACCGGCTCTCAGTATATCGAAAAGCTCTTCTTTGAGAATGTGGGCAATGCAAACTCAAACGGTGAGTATGATGAGATCGCTGACAAGGACAACTGGGTAAACAACCTTGTATGGGCTGCAAACGATCTTAAGACAGAGCTTGCCGACCTTCCTGCAGGACAGAAGAAGATCAAGCTTCTTAAGCGTCTTGAAATTATCGAGGCTTTCCGTCTTTCCGGAAACAAGCCCGAGTGGATGGTCATCAACATTCTTCCCGTTATCCCTCCCGATATCCGTCCTATGATAATGCTGGACGGCGGAAGATACGGTACCTCAGACCTTAACGACCTTTACAGACGCGTTATCAACAGAAATAACCGTCTTAAAAAGATGCTGGAGCTGGAGGCTCCCGACATCATCATAAGAAACGAAAAGAGAATGCTCCAGGAGGCTGTTGACGCTCTTATCGACAACGGCAGACACGGCAGACCGGTTACAGGTCCCAACAACAGAGCGCTGAAATCCCTGTCCGATATGCTTAAGGGCAAGCAGGGACGTTTCCGTCAGAACCTGCTTGGCAAGCGTGTTGACTACTCCGGACGTTCGGTTATCGTTGTAGGTCCCGAGCTTAAGATGTTCCAGTGCGGTCTCCCCAAGGAAATGGCTCTGGAGCTGTTCAAGCCCTTTGTTATGAAGCGTCTTGTTGACACAGGAAAGGCTACAAATATCAAGTCCGCCCGCAAAAAGGTGGACAGAGCGGAAAATGATGTATGGGACGCTCTTGAAAACGTTATCAAGGATCATCCCGTACTGCTCAACCGTGCGCCTACTCTTCACAGACTGGGTATCCAGGCATTTGAGCCTATCCTTGTTGAGGGTCGTGCGCTGAAGCTCCATCCGCTGGTATGTACAGCGTACAACGCCGACTTTGACGGTGACCAGATGGCTGTACACCTTCCTCTTTCCGCAGAGGCTCAGGCAGAGGCAAGATTCCTCATGCTTGCGGCTAACAACCTTCTTAAGCCCTCTGACGGACGTCCTGTTGCAGTTCCGTCTCAGGATATGGTTCTTGGCTCCTACTATCTCACAATGAAAAAGGAAGATAAGGACGAGAACGGCAACTATATCGAAAAGGGCGCAGGAAAGGTATTCCGCGATGTAAACGAGGCTCTTATGGCATACAGTGAGGGCGTGGTGTCCATTCACGCTCCTATCAAGGTGCGCATTTCCAAGGACATCGGCGGAAAGACAGTTTCCAAGCTTATCGACTGCACAGTGGGAAGAATCATCTTCAACGAGAATATCCCTCAGAATCTGGGATATGTTGACAGAACAAACTCCGACAAGCAGTTTGACCTTGAAGTGGACTTCCTTGTTAAAAAGGGTCAGCTTTCAGATATTATCGAGCGCTGTATCCGTATCCACGGTACGGCAACTACCTCCGAGGTGCTTGACAGAGTAAAGGCTCTGGGCTTCAAGTATTCTACAAGAGCGGCTATCACCGTTGCGGTATGCGACGCTGAGATCCCTGAGCTTAAAAAGGAGATTCTTGCAGGAGCCGATGCAGAGGTCGAGAAGATCAACCAGAAGTTCAAGAGAGGCTTTATGTCTGCTTCGGAAAAATCCAAGAGGTTCATCAACATCTGGAACAAGGCTACCGACGACGTTACCGACGCTCTTAAGGACGGTCTTGACAAGTATAACCCCATCTTCATGATGGCGGACTCCGGTGCCCGAGGCAGTATCAACCAGATACGTCAGCTTGCAGGTATGCGCGGACTTATCGCAAATACATCCGGTTCCACCATCGAGATGCCTATCCGTGCCAACTACCGTGAGGGTCTGAACATCCTTGAATACTTCATCTCCTCCCGTGGTGCCAGAAAGGGTCTTGCGGACACCGCTCTGCGTACAGCCGACTCAGGTTACCTTACAAGACGTCTTGTTGACGTTTCCCAGGAGGTCATCATCCGTGAGGAGGACTGCGGCACAGACGAGGGTATCGAGGTATACACTATCAGAAACGGCAACGAGATCATCGAGCCTCTCAAGGAGCGTCTTATCGGACGTTACCTTATCGAGGATCTCCGTGATCCCGCTACAGGCGATCTTATCATGAGCCACACCAAGCTTATCACCGACAGTGACGCTCAGAAGATCGTGGACAGCGGAGTTGAAAGAGTAACTATCCGCTCCGTTCTCAACTGTAAGGCTAAGCACGGCGTATGCGCAAAGTGCTACGGCGCAAATCTGGCAAACAACAATCTTGTTGCAGTTGGTGAGGCTGTAGGCGTAATTGCTGCTCAGTCCATCGGTGAGCCGGGTACTCAGCTTACCATGAGAACCTTCCACACAGGCGGTATCGCTTCTGCGGAGGATATCACACAGGGTCTTCCCCGTGTTGAGGAGCTTTTCGAGAGCAGACGTCCCAAGAACTCTGCCATCATCGCAAGAATCGGCGGCAGCGTCCGTATGGAGGAGATCAAGAAGATCAGAAACGTCATCATCACCAACAGTGAGACAGGGGAAGAGGAATATTATCCTGTTCCTTACGGATACAAGATCAGAGTCAAGGAGGGGGACACTGTTGAACCCGGTATCCCGCTTACAGAGGGCTCCATCAATCCGGGAGACATCCTTGCTGTAAACGGTCAGCAGGCTGTACAGAACTATATCATCACGGAAGTTCAGAAGGTTTACCGTCTGCAGGGTGTTGATATCAACGATAAGCACATCGAGGTAATCGTCCGTCAGATGCTCCGCAAGGTGAAGATCGACGAGAGCGGTTCAAGCTATCTGCTTCCCGGCTCCCTTATCGACAAGAGGGAGATCGACGAGATCAATGCTGAGATACAGCGCAGGATGGACGCAGGCGAGGAGAATCTTGTCTTTGCCACAACGGTGCCCGTTCTTCAGGGTATCACAAAGGCGTCCTCCAGCTCAGACAGCTTCCTGTCGGCAGCTTCCTTCCAGGAGACCACAAGGGCTCTTACAGATGCTGCTATCAAGGGCAAGAGCGACTATCTCCAGGGTCTTAAGGAAAATGTTATCATCGGTAAGCTCATTCCTGCAGGTACAGGTATGGATGTTTACAACAACATAGAGCTTGTCAAGAATGAAAGTGCGGTCGAGCACAGCGGAACTGTTCAGCAGTCCGCGGTCTAAAAAATAATCAGAGAACCGAAGTGGGAGGCGTAATCTGTGCTTTTCCTTCGGTTCTCTGTCTTTTTCCGGAAGTGAAGATATGGATACGAAAAGCTTATTGATAGTTATTGTTATCGGCGGAATAGCTGCGGTAATGGGCGTGGCGGCATATGCTGCATTCGGAGAAAAACTGGATGAAGCCCTGCCTGTCATGAACACTCTGTCAAGTGAACAGCTTGCAGGTGTGGGATATACAAGCATGACTGCTCCCGACGATTCGGATATATGGGAATATGACGAGGACTATGAAAAGAGGGTCACAACTGTTGTCCCTGATGTGACCACGGAGAAAACAGAGAAGACGGAGATCACAGTCTCTTTCCCTCTGGATCTGAACACTGCCTCAGCGGAGGAGCTTATGCAGATAGACGGAATAGGAGAGGTGCTTGCAGGAAGGATAATCGATTATGCAGAGCAGTATGGCTTTAATGAAGTAGATGACCTGCTGAACGTAAGCGGTATAGGGGAAAGCAGACTGGAGAGCATACGTCCTTATGTCTGTGCAGACGGGACAGTGTCAGAAAAATAATTGTAAAAAATATATTGCATATTTTAAAAGAATATGGTATAATTAAGAAAACAATTCGGGGAGGGTGTTTTATGGTCAAAAAAATCATTTCGCTGTTTATTTGCTTTGCAGCGGCATTTACTGTGACGGTATCTGCATTTGCACAGTCAGGCGGCATCCGTGTCGAGGCGGCGTCAAGCGTCCCATTATACCTGAGGTATTATTATGATCAGATGGATAAGAATACTCAGACTATGTTTTTGAAAATGAGAAAAGCCATCCTTAATTGTGATAAAAAGATCACTTTCAGCGATAAGGAGACCGATGATGTAGGTCTGGAGGGACTTTTTCAGGTTTTCGAGCTGGTCTTTCTGTATGATCCACTGACATTCAATGTCGATCTTCAGAAAATTACAGATGATCCTAAGGATCCGTATGCACTGGTGCTTAGTTATCATTATAAAAAAGAGACCTATGACAAAATGGTGGCGGCATATGAAAAAAGGGTGGATAAAATACTTGATAAGCTGACAGACGATATGTCCACATATAAAAAGATAAAGACGATACACGACTCTATAATAAATACTGCCGTGTATGACCTTGAAGCTCCGAATAATGACAATATATACGGGACCCTTGTCAAAAAGACCGCAAAATGCGACGGCTATGCAAAAACCTTTAATTATATATGCGGCAAGGCAGGCATAAAGTCAATTTGTGTTATGGGAGATGACGATATAACCACGGACGATGTAATGCATATGTGGAACAAGGTGTACTACAATAAACAGTGGTATAATGTGGACGTTACATGGGACGACCCGGTGAGTGATCTTAAAAAGAATATAATCTACGATTATTTCATGATAGACGATGAGACTATTTTCCGTGACCACGTTGAAAGATCCATCAGCTTTGAAATACCCGAAGCAATTGACGATTCAAAGTCTTACTATAAGATAAACAACAAATACGCTGATGATCTGGAAAACGCAAAGGCTATGATAAATGACATCATTATTTCAGCGGCTAAAAATAATACTGCTGTTGTAAGATTCCAGTGTTCATCCAGGTCTTTGTTCAGAAAGGTCGACAGTTATCTCAGCATTAATAACATAATAGATATAACGGAATCATTAAATAAAAAAACCGACAAAGATATCGTCGCACTTGTGCCTGTACCCTACGAGAGTCAGTATACTTTTACTATAGTTATACTCTACAGAAATACGTCGCTGGACAGCTATTTTGTCAATACAGAAGATATCAGCAGCTATGACCGCAAGTTATTTGCAAGATTTGGAATAAAATAATGTTTTGTAAAAATATATTGCAAATTTTTAAAGAATATGGTATAATGGAAAAAATATTTCAGGGAGGAAGTGTCTCATGTTAAAAAAAGTTATTTCATTGTTCATCTGCTTTGCGGCGGCATTTACGCTGACGGTGTCTTCGTTTGCACAGTCAGGAGGTGCTGAGGTCGAGGCGGCATCAAGCATCCCGCTGTATCTGAAGTATTATTACGATCAGATAGGTAAAGACGGTCAGGAATTTTTTCTTAAAATGAGGGAAGCTGTCATCAACTGCGAAGGCAAGGCGACGTTCAGCAAGGATATGATCAACAATCTGACTGAGGATGATATTCAGAAGGCTGTTGAACTGCTTATCTGCCACGATCCTATGGCATTTAATCTTTCGGGTGTAGATTATGATCCCAAGCATCTGACTTCGCTGATATTAAAGTATAACTATAAAAAGGAAACCTATCAGAAAATGGTGGACGCATATGAAAAAAGAGTGGATAAGATACTTGGTAAGCTGACAGATGATATGTCTACATACAAAAAAATAAAAACCATCCACGATTCAATAGTAAATACTGCAGTTTATGACCTTAACGCCAAGAATAACGGAAATCTTTACGGTACTCTTGTAAATAAAAAGGCAAGATGTGTAGGCTATGCCTTTACATTTGACTATATATGCAGCAAAGCAGGTATCAGAACTGTAAGCGTTATGGGTGACGGCAATTCTGAAAATCAGGCTGAAAAGCATATGTGGAATAAAGTCTATTACAATAAGCAGTGGTACAATGTTGATGTAACATGGGATGATCCGGAGAGCAATTTCAAAAAGAATTTGAGCTACGATTACTTTATGATAAGCGACAAGACAATGTTCCGCGACCACACTGAGGATAATATGTCTTTCAAAACGCCAAAGGCATCGGATGACTCCAAGGCTTACTATAAGATGAACAAGAAGTATGCTGAGGATCTGAAAAGCGCAAAGAGCATACTCAAGAGCAGCATCAATTCTGCGTCTAAAAACGGTACTACTACAGTGACTATACAGTGCGCATCATCTTCTGTTTATCAGAAGTTTTTTGAGTACCTTCAGGGTCAGGATGTATATGGTGTACTTAGCTCTGCAAAGAAAAACTATAATAAAAATCTGGTTGATAATGTATACAACTATTCTCCGAATAGTGATCAGTATACTGTTACAATAGTATTATTCTACAAAAACACATCACTGGACAAATATTTTGTCGATACGAACAAACTCAGCAGTGATATGCGTGAAGCGCTTAAAGCAAATGGAATAAAATAATTGCATAATTGTTAATAAAAAATTATTTTTCTACAAACCTCTTGACACCCCGGCAACATTATGGTATAATAAATAATGTTGTCGGGGTGTGGCGCAGATTGGTAGCGCGCTACCTTGGGGTGGTAGAGGCCGTGGGTTCAAGTCCCGTCACTC
>JAFLUI010000110.1 GCA_022508825.1 Oscillospiraceae bacterium | reverse complement strand
GCCAGCATGAGCTTGATGCGGTTCTCCTGATTGACCCTTGTTGCTCCCGGGTCGTAGTCCACCGCCACAATGTTCGCCTTGGGGAACGCCTCCTTTATAACACGGGACATCCCTTTTGCAACGATGTGATTTGGCAGACATCCGAATGGCTGGGTGCAGATGATATTCTCCACCCCTCCATGAGCAAGAGCAGCCATTTCCGCGGGAATGAGCCAGCCCTCTCCCATTTTCACGCCCTGATGCATATAGGTGTCCGCATAGTGACGGAGCTCCTCAAAATCATGGGGAGGGTCAAATTCCCCGTGCTCCTTCACTATGGCTATCATCTGCTTCTGCATATGGTAGATGAGCTTGTAGGCAATACCAAAAATTCTGGTTGTGCCGCTGCTGAAATTGTATATCTCCCCGTCATTGACGGTATTTACTGCGCAGTAGAGACAGAAATCCAGAAAGGCAGGGACTACAGGCTCGCAGCCCTCTGAGATAAGAAAATCCTCTAAATGGTTATTTGCAAGGGGGGAATACTTTACATATATCTCTCCCACGATGCCCACCCGTATCTTCTTCTCCTTGCTGCGCTCGATGGCGGAAAAGTCATTGAGAATCTCACGGTACAGCTTTTTTGTTTTGCGGTAGCCTCCCTTTTTGAAAAGCTCTGCGATCTTTTTCTGCCACTTTTCAAGGACTTCCCTGCTGTCCCCTTTGTGTACCTCGTAAGCCCGACAGGTGTTGTAGAGGCTCATCATCAGATCCCCGTACAGTACGGCATAGAGCATCTGCAGGAACATCCCGGCGGTGATCTTAAACCCGCTGTCCTTTTCAAGACCGCTGAAATTCAGGGACAGTACAGGTATCTGAGGATAATCTGCCTCCAGAGCCTTTCGCAGCAGATGGATATAGTTTGACGCACGACATCCTCCTCCCGTCTGGGAGATAAGCAGAGCCGTCCTGTTCACATCGTACTTTCCGCTTTTCAGAGCGTCTATAAACTGACCTATAACAAGCAGCGCAGGATAGCAGGTGTCGTTATGGACGTTTTTCAGCCCCTCGTCAACAACGCTCCTTGTGGAGGTGGTAAGGAGCTCCATTTTATAGCCGTTGTTCCTGAATATCCCCATTATAAGTCCGAAATGTATAGGCAGCATATCCGGGATAAGTATTGTATGGGTTTCTTTCATTTCCGGGGTAAATACCGACAATTTGCTGCACTTCCTTTTTTATTAGTATTTTCATATTCAGCCGGATTATTTAAGCTTGATAAAAAAGTCGCAACAATTGCTCTCCTGATGTATACTAAAAGTATATTACGTTACTCGCTATACAAGCAGTTGAAGTTAGTAAACTCCACTCTGCCCTTTACAGCGTAGAGACCCAGCATTACACCTGTAAAGCCTCCCGCTACCTCGGTGGAAAGATACTTTGTGGAGCCGTTTCCTAAAAAGACCTCTCCGCCGTTTTCAAAAAAGAAATTGTATCCGAAATTGTCAGCCCGCACGATCAGCGTAGTGCTTCCGCCCTCAAGGGGGACCTTGCTCTGTACGTGCTTTATGCCTCCTATATTGAGACGCAGGATAGCCTCATATCCGTCTGCCGCCTCTCTTACAGCCACCTCGTAATGCTCGTTTTCGGACATATACATGGTGATGCCGCCCTCACCCTCGGACACGTCCACATCGCAGGAAAGCTCAAAGCAGAAGTCCCGCTGACGCATAGCGATAAAGGTGGGGGAGTCCACATCGTCAAGGGTCACCTTGGAACCGTGAAGGACTGCGCTGTCCTCGTACAGCTCGTAATTTTCCGACCTTGGGAAACGCATGAAGCACCAGTCCTTGTTCCAGTCGGTGTTCTCAAAGGTGTACTCCTTTTTTTCGGACTGGACGAAGTCGCCCTTCATGTCGTAATGCTTGGCGGCGGTGCCGTCCTTTCCTGCGGTGAACCAGCCGTCCTCATGGAATTTGACCGGAACCAGAAAGACCTCCCGTCCCAGATGGTGATACGCCATCCATATATGCATCTGACGGAAGCCCAGACACAGGATGTGCCAGTCCCCGTTTTTGTCCTGTATAAGGTCTCCGTGACCGATACCCTGTATCAGATAGGGAGCTTTATTTCTGTTCGTTATTACGGGATTGTTGGGATACCCCTCAAACTCGCCCCAGAGAGACTTTGAACGGGCGTATGTTATCATGTGACCGTACTCCGTGCCGCCCTCCGCAGCCATCAGGTAGTACCATTCCCCTATTTTATAAAGGTGGGGACTTTCAAGAAATCGTCCGCCGCTGCCCTGCCAGATAGACCTGCTTGGGGACAGCTTTTCCCCGGTTTCGATGTTGATCTCGCACTGGACAACGCCGCCCTTGCCCTCATCGTCGGTGCCGTTGCTCATGAAGTAGACGTGTCCGTCCTCAAAGTACAGGGAGGGATCAATGCCGTCCTGTTCAACATAAACAGGCTCCGACCACTCGCCGTATATGTCGTCTGTATAGACATAGAAATTCTGGTGGGTGGTGTCGTTGGTGGTGACCATATAAAATCTGCCGTTATTGTATCTTATGGTGGGAGCGAAGACCCCTCCCGAGCTGTTTATCTTATCAAGCATGACCTGACTTTTCCTTGTGAGGACATAGCCTATCTGTGTCCAGTTTACCAGGTCATCGCTTTCAAAAAGGGGCACCCCGGGAAAATACTGGAACGAGCTGCACACCATGTAAAATTTACCCTCCGCGAAGCAGACGCTGGGGTCGGGGTAAAAGCCTTTTACTACCGGATTTTTGTATTGCATAACTATTCCTCCTTTTTCAATTTACAGACAGGGATACTTTAACCTGCTGCCGCAATTTCAGCATTGATCTCTGAGATAAACATATCCAATGCTTCTGAGCATTCTTTTACAGAATCATCCCATTTTGTCCCCTCAAGAATCGGCTGATTTATCATGTAGATCAGCACTGAATTGGGATCCGTGGGCAGCATTCCCGAAATATCCACCACCGGATTTTTCTGTGCAAGGCGGCGTATCTCCGCTCTGCGCTTTATCATATCATCCGTCCAGCCATACTCTGTCTTATAATGATCGTCCTGCTCTGCCCGTATGCTCTTGTCACTGTATGAAGCGATAAGACACTCTATAAGCCGCACCGCTCCTTTTGGATTTCCCGCGCCCCGGCAGAGGTTATAGCTGTCAAGTCTTGCATTGTGGTAATACTTATCGGACTTGTTGTCCTTTGGAATGGGGACTATCCCTATATCATCAAGGTCTCCGAACCATTCAAAGGCTTCAGTGGGAGCAATATAGAAAAGCTCCTTGCCCTCGGATATAAACTGCTCCTGAGAAGCATAATTGAATACGGACTTATCAAGCACAAGACCCTTTTGGTACAAATTGTACTGATAGTTCATAGACCGCTTGAAAGCAGGATCATTTACATTGCTCACCAGCTTTCCTTTTTTAAGGGAAACAGCAGGAACGCCGCCCACGCTTGACAGAGGAATAGCATTATTCCAGCCGTCAAGACCGTATCTTTCGTTGTCCTCATCCACAAATTTCTCCAGCATTGCTGTAAATCTGCTCATTGTCCACTTATCGTTTTTGTAAAGCTTCCACGGGTCGACAAATCCGTTTTCCTTAATGGTTTTCTTATTGTAAAAGACCACATATTCCTCTTCAAGATAACAATTCATAAGGTAATGGTTTTTGCCGATGACATATGGATCGTTCAATTTCTTTACGCTGCTCCATATGGGACTTTCCCAGTCCACGTATTTGTCATAGCCCTGGAACATGGTGTTTTTTGCATAATTCACGGTGCGTTCCATGCCGGGAAAAAGATCAACACCCTCTCCTCCAAGTATCATCGTTGCCAGATCGTTGAATCTGGTATTCCATGTAGTATAGCGGACGTCTATCTTTCCGCCGTATTTTTTCTCAAAAAGCTTTGCAGCCTCCTGATGATAAGGGTCGCCCCGTTCATCCCATGCGTCGTAGTAGGAAAGCCATTTCACCTTTTTGTTTTTGAGCTTGCTCTTTGGAAGCGATTCTGCCAGAGAGTTCTGCTTCTCGGAATTATCAGCCGTCTTTGCATTTGCATCCAGCGTACCGAGCTTATAAGAGAAAAGTCCCGGGACTATCAGCAGTGACAGTGCAAGAGCAGCCGCTTTTTTTAAGATATCCATAGATCATCCCTCCAACCTTGATCTGACTGAGTATTGTAAGTATTATCAAATTGACCCGACACCGCATCTAAACGGAAATTAGCTTCACCGATAAGCATATCCAATGTCCCGCTTACCGATTCTCTTGCTGCTGTCCAGTTATCCTTATCGATCTGCTTATAGATCAGGTTATCCAATATAAAAGCTATATCGTCAGGAAGTCCGGGAAGAATGTCAAAGGAAGGATTCTCCCTTGCAAGACGGCGTATTTCATATATCCTTTCAAAAAGCTCATCAGGATAGTTATACTCTGTTTTATAGAAGTCCCTGATCTGCGCCTGAATGGTTTCGTCATTGCGGGAAGCAATAACACATTCCGTAAGCTTTATTGCTCCCATTGGATTTTCTGCACCCTGACAGAGATAGTATCCGTAAACATCCATCGGATGATAATATCTGTCTGCCTGTTCGTCACGGGGCATAGGTGCAATGCCAAGGCTTTCAAGGTCTATAGTGGGGTCGCTGCTTGGAAAATCAGTATCAGCAACATAGAAGAGCACTTCCCCGTTTTTCAGGATATTATTATCTGCTGTGCGGTTATGTCCCAAAGGCATATTATCGTCAAGCACAAGTCCCAGACGGTACAGCTCAAACTGATAGTCCATTGCCTGCTCAAAAGCCGGTGTATCAATATTATTTACCAGTCTGCCGTTCCTCATAGAAACTGGAGACACGCCGCCTGACAGATAAAGTCTGGTCTGTGCGCTGCTGTTGAAATAGCTGCCAAGACCGTATCTTCCATCTCTTCCGTCAGCATACTCCTCCATCATTTCCATGAATTTTCCCATAGTCCATCTGCCGCTTTTATAGAGCTCCCATGGGTCGTCAAGACCGTTTTCACGGATAATGTCCATATTATAGAATACTGCGCTGTCTATCTTCTCCTGACAATTTATAAGATAATGCTTTCCGTCTATCGCAAAGGGATCGTTAAGATCCTTTACACTGCTCCATAGGGGATCGTCCCAGTCAACATATCTGTCATAGCTCTGTACTGTACGGTCGAGGACACACTTCGGAGTCCCGCGTATGCCTGTAAAGAGGTCAATGCCCTCTCCGCCCAGAATATATGCTTCAAGATCGCTGAATCTGCTGTCCCATGTGGCAGAGTACCATTGTATCTCCCCGCCGTATATTTCATCAAACAGTTCTGCACCCATTGTTTCTTCGGAGCACTGCTCTCCTGTAATAACGGAACGGCTCCATGGGTCAAAATGGGCGAGCCATTTTACTGTTTTGTTTTCAAATTCGTCGTCGGAAAATTCCGCTTCAAGCTCGATAGGCTCCTCAATATCGGGGAGCTCAAAAGGTTCAGTCACCATCTCCAATAAGTCCATATCAGGAAGATCATCCCATTCATAGATAATATCTTCTGTGATCTCGTCAATATCGTCAATAAGCTCTGCATCAGCTGACGCAGGGGCGCTCTTACAGGAGGAAAGTCCCCCGACTAAAATTACAGCCAGTCCAAGTGCCATCGCTTTATGAAATCCTTTCATGCTAATCCCTCCTGTGTTACCGAGCCACAAACTTACAGGTTAATTCATAACTATACAGCGGAATGGATCAAGGCTCAGCCTTGTTTTACAGCCATCAGCATTTCAAGAAGCAGGGGATCCATAAATTCAGCATTATTTCTGTCATAGCGCAGACCTGAAACGTCCCACAGCATTGGACACATCCCCCGTGTATATGCCGCCTCACAGACAGAGGACAGAAAACGTCTCACGGACTCCGGCTCCTTATTATTATTGGGACAGCCGTACTCTCCCATTATGACAGGGATACCCTTGTCAATAAACCGCTCCTTTACCATATCCATATTTTTAGTAAGCTCTGCGAAGTCTTTCTCAGTACCCCATTCGGAACGCATCTTTCCCCATGTCTCGTCCTTTTCAAGTATGGCAAATGTTGGGGGAGTGTAATAATGTATCGATACTGCACAGCAGCCCTGAGGATCCTCGGGCATTACGAAAAGCTCGTCGCAGGTGAGCTTAACGTCGGTATTGTACCCTGCAATAAGCAGAGGACGCTTATCATTGTTTCCCCCAGAGCCTCTTACGATGTTCACGAACCGCTGATTCATGTCGTTCAGGATACCGTATGACTTTTCCTTGTCGCCCTCGCCATTGTGCATATTCCACAGACTTTGCCAGCCGCCCTCTTCGTTAAGAGACTCCAATATAAGCTTGTCTCCGTATTCTCTGAAGGCTTCCGAAAGCTGTGTCCAGACTCTTTCGTATTTTACAAAAGCCTCATCCCTTTTGTCGTCCTGACCAAACCATTTGAACCATCCGTTGTCCCAATGGATATTGACGATAACATACATATCAGCGTCCAGAGCCCACTCTGTAACTTCGCGGACTCTTGCAAGATAGCCGGGGTCTATGGTGTAATTGTCCCCCATCAGATTTGACCATGAAACGGGGATGCGCAGAGAATCAAAGCCGCATTTTTTATAGCCCTGTACCGCTTCCAGTGTTATGACAGGACTGCCCCAGGCTGTTTCATAACCCGAAACGTCTGAAGCTTCTATCCAGCTCCCGCAGCTTTCAAATGTATTTCCGAGATTTATCCCCAGTCCCATTTTCCGAATAAAGTCCATTATATACTCCTTATTATTTCATAAACACGAATGACTTAAGCTCAAAAAGACACCTGTTTTTGAAAGGCTCGCCTGTCCAGTCGTCTGCGTAGTCGGTGGTGACCTTGAAAAATACCGAATGTCTGCCTGTCACAGCCTTTACCACTGTGTCAAGGACTCCGCCGTTTCTGCCGATGCGGACGCTTCCGATCTCCTCACCGTCCTCGCCGTCAATGAGGATATGCAGGACGCTGTCACAGCCCATTCCGTTCACATTGACCGAAAACTCCATAGTCTTGCTTCCGAAATCGTCGCCGAAGTCATAGTATTTGTAGCCCATGACGGAACCGTCGGTAATGCCTGTCACCACACGCTCAAAGACGTTTTTCTCGGTGACCATAGCACCGCCCTTAAGGACGCAGGCGATCTCCGCATCGGTGATCCTGTAGGGGTCAAGGGACTTCTCAAAGCCAAGAGAGGTCATTTCAACGGGAGGGATAGTTCCGTCGGGGAGTATCTCTATCCTCTCCACGCAGGCACGTCGGGACATTATAGTGTTGTTGGTCATCCTGTGATAGAAGATGTACCACTGACCGTTTATATTTGCCACCGAGCCGTGATCGTTTCCGCCGGGATAGTCCACACCGTTGTCCACTATATAACCCCGATAGGTGAAAGGACCTGTGGGCTTGTCGGAGGTAGCATAAGCAAGACGGCTGCCCCTTTTGGGTGAATATATCAGATAGTATGTATCCCCTATTTTTCTTGGTGAGCAGGCTTCAAAGAAAAGGGAGTCCTGATCTGTAAAGCCGTGCTCCGGATCCTCCTTGATGGGGATGATATGCTCGATGCAGGTATCATCCAGTATACGGTACATATTGCTGCTGTCCACCTCTGCCATAAAGGAGCGTTCAAATCCGCAGTATATGTAGGTGCGTCCGTCGTCGTCAACAAGTACACCGGGGTCGATAAACCAGCCGTTGCAGCATATCTCATCCGAGATGGTATACTCATACTGTGAAAGCAGCTTGAAGGGACCCTCGGGCTTGTCGCTGACTGCAACGCAGCCCCTGGAGTTTATGATATAGGCGTAGAGATAGTATTTGCCGTCCTTTTCCACCACATCGGGAGCATATAAATAGCAGCTTTCGTCAGCCCAGGGGGTATCTGCAGGATAGTCTCTTGTAGCTTTTGTGCGGAAAATGTCCCCGTGGCAGACCCAGTTATTCAGATCATTGACGGGAGCGCTCCAGCATTTCAGCACATAGTCGCAGAATTTGTCAGAGCCTGCATTATCGTGGGAGCCGTACACATAAACTCTGTCTCCGAAGACTCTTGGTTCACCGTCAGGGATATATTCCCAGCATGGAAGGTATGGATTTGGCATAGCTATCTCTCCTTGTAAATATTTTTATCCATTTTAATTATACAATATATGCTGTAATAATGTCAATAGATGGGACGTATATAAATTATTATTTAGCGCACAAGAGTGGGCGATTGATTTAGCGCAAAGCGCTAAATCACAGTAGCCGGTCCAGCGCGGCTGGCGCTGGTCAGGTTTCCAAAG
>JAFLUI010000011.1 GCA_022508825.1 Oscillospiraceae bacterium | reverse complement strand
GTATCTCCACACTGTCGGTATTTTTATCAGCCGCATTATATATTTCAATATAATCTTTATAAAGCTGCTTTACTTCGGGAATGCTGTCCGGTGTGTTCCGGCACTGATACCTTATAAGTTTTTCACCATACAAGTTCAGCATTGTGCAAAGGGTCAGTTTGTTGGATGCCACAATATTATTGTTTTCATCTATCAATACAGAAGCCGCACCGCTTCCTTGCGAGCGATCATAAATAAATTCCCATCCGAAATCGTCTTCAAGATCAACACTAAAACTGCTGTGCATAGATAAATAGCTGTCGATATCATTTATTATATTGCTGCTGCCCTGAAGATCATTTATTTCCCGTATCGCATCTGCCGAATTTCTTGCAACAGACTCTCTTGCCTGCTCCGCAGCATCGTTTTCGATATACCTTTTATATCCCGCAGCAAACAGCAGCGACACTATCAATGCAATGCCGATATATTTTATCAGCAGATGAAGCAGTGTTACCCTTTTTGGTTTTCGTCTTTTTATCTTTTTAAGCATAATGTTCCCCTCCTTATTTTTCGGAGAGCCTATAACCTCTCCCGATAACTGTTTTTATCTGTTTTCCCGCATTTCCCAAAGCCTTCCGCAGAAGCCTGATATGATTGTCCACGACTCTGTCGCTTCCGAAATAATCGTATCCCCATATTTTGTTGAGCAGAGTGTCACGGTCTGTGACCTGCTCCTTGTGGGTCATAAGATAGTGCAGTATTGCAAATTCCTTCGGCGGAAGCTCTGTTTCTTTATCCTCCGAAAAGCACTGCAGTGTGCGGGTGTCCAGCCTGATATCTCCGCATACAAGGATGTCGGATATTACTCTCCCCTCGGAGCGTTTTATCAGCGCCGTGCATTTTGCGTAAAGCTCCGAAAGTCTGAACGGCTTGACGATGTAGTCATCACAGCCAAGCTCATAGCCGTAAAGAATGTCCTCCTCTCTTCCTCTTGCTGTAATGAAGATGACAGGGATATCATAGCTTTTCCGCAGCTTTTTGCATATTGTAAAGCCATCCGCGCCGGGCAGCATGATATCAAGGAGTACAAGGGAATAGTCATTCAGACCCTTTTCAATAAGGTCGACGGCAGACTTCCCGTCATGGATAAAACAGGTACCGGTTCCCTCATTTTCAAAATAAATGCGAATCACATCGCAAATCTGCTTGTCATCTTCTATCACAAGTATTTTTTTCATCCCTGTTTCCCCTTTCTGATATGAGTATACCATGCGGATATGTTTTCTATATGTTTTTTATGATTTATTTGTGTGTTTTTTAAGACAAAATACGCACCTTGCTTTGATAAGTAAAGTGCGTATCCTTTTATAATATAATATCTACGATCTGTAATTGCATATCCTTTCAAAATCAAGACTGCCCCCGAAAATATCAAGAGCGCTCCCCACGGTGAAATCAAGCTTTCCCCGTCCAAGGTCTTTTAACACATCAATGTCGTCATATGAGCCGATACCTCCCGCATATGTCACGGGGATGCCCTCCCATGAACCGAGAAGCTCCGCAAGAGGTTTTTCCACTCCCCTTGCCTTGCCCTCCACATCGACAGCGTGGACAAGGAACTCGTCACAGTACCCCGCAAGCATATCAAGAGCCCCGGTGTCAAGCTTCACATCGGTGAACTTCTGCCAGCGGTCGGTGACGATGTAATAGCCGTCCTCTTTTTTGCGGCAGGACAGGTCAAGTACAAGACGCTCTTTTCCCACTGCGGAAACCAGCTTTTTCAGGTTCCCGTAATTGACGCTGCCGTCCCTGAAAACATAGGAGGTAACAATTACGTGGGAAGCCCCCCTGTTTAAAAATTCTGCTACGTTTTCAGAGGTTATCCCCCCGCCCACCTGCAGACCTCCCGGATATTCCTCCAGAGCCGCAAAGGCTTGTCTGCGGTCTGCTTCGTAGAACTCGGAGCCGACAGCGTTGAGCAGAATGATATGTCCCCCGCTTATGTCCCTGTCCCGGTAAAGCTTTGCGTAAAACTCCGCCCCTTTGTCGGACACGAAATTTTCGTCGGCGCGATTGTTTTTATCCGCCAGACTTCCCCCTACTATCTGCTTTACCTTTCCGTTATGTATGTCGATACATGGTCTGAAACGCATTTGCGGCACCTCCATTTTTATTCTTCAACTAAGCCTTCGTTAAGCCTGTCCATATAATCCGCAGCCACATAGACAGGAAATTTTCCTGTTCTCTCTATAGTCTGACCGTTAAGCATCCCTGTATGAAAAGACAGATGGGAAAACTGCCTTAATACCAGTTCCAGACGTGTATATTTACAGCTTTCCGGCTTTTCGTACAGCTTTTCATCGGTAAGAGAGTCAATGTAGTCGAGAGTTTTCTGCCTGACCTTATGGAGATAATCAATAAGCTGTTCGTCCGTCAATTCGATGGTGCATGGGTTATCGGGGTTATCCATGCCGTCTTCGTGGAAATCAGGCTCGTCATACACAAACGGATTGAAAAACCACTTGTCTGCCGAATGGATAGTATGATACACATACCTCCATGCAGGCGAACCGCAGACAAGCGCATTTCTGTCATAAGTTTTTATAGCAGTCTCCAGATTAACAAAATTGGGATAAACATTCTTTTTTATTATTTCACAGTGTTCTCTCATATTTTACCTCGTCATTTTTATGATATCTACATATCGATCCATTGTATAAAAGCAGTTTTATCCGTACAATTATATCCCGCATTTTTATAAAAGCTCAATGTTTTCTGATCCTTTGAACCTGTAAGCAGCATCATTTTATAGCAGTTCTGCTTTTCAGCTATATCCTTTGCAAAATTCAGACACTGGGTCGCATATCCTTTCCCTCTGTGCTCTGAATGTGTAACCACATTTTCAACAAATGCATATGGACGCACATTTCTGGTCAGGTTAGGAATAATCACGCAGACACATGAAGAAACGATCTTTCCATCTGCTTCATTAACAATAAGATGATGATTTTCGTCCTGTATGATCTGATTCCATGTTGACATCAGATGTTCCGACAACTCCGGTACTGATTTTTCGTGGAGATACAGATATAATTCCAATACTTCTTTCAGATCATCCTGTTTTGCTTCCCGAACCATATTCTATGCCTCCTGCCAATCGGATTCATCGTTATTTAATATTACCACACCAGACCAAAAAAGTCAATATTGATTTTACACCTGAAAATTAATATTTTATACACACAATCGTCTTATATTTTCTCATGCCATATGCTAATATTTAAGCAGTATATTTTAATGAAAGGACGCTTTAATATGAAAAAAATCATATCCTCACTCTGCGCCGCAGCAATGGCAGCCTCCCTGCTGACAGGCTGCGGAAACAACAGCACCCCATCCCCCGATGTTCAGGATATTCAGGAAGAAGAGACCACAAATGCCGCCGACTCCTCCGACAATCCCGAAAGACCGGTCATAAATTTCGATACCCATCACCAGCTTTCCAATCCGAACGCTGACGAGGTAACTCAAAGAGTGTACGACTACCTCTGCGAAAACTTCGGCGAATATATCATAGCCTGTCAGCAGGAATCCACATGGATGGACTCCCCCGACTACGAGATGAACATTATCCAGGATGGCACAGGCAAGCTCCCCGCAATGCGCGGTCTTGACTACATGAACGGAGACTTCAAGGGCGTCAACCAGAGAGCCATCGAATGGTGGGAAAAAGGCGGACTTGTCACTATCTGCTGGCACACCGGCATAAACGGCAGAGGATATAATGAATCAAAGAACGATGTCCCCGATTTTGAAAAGCTCTTTGACGAGACTACACCCGAATATGAAAACATGATAAAAAACTGGGACAGAGCGGCAAAATATCTTGGAGAACTCAGGGACGCAGGTGTCCCCGTCCTCTGGAGACCCTTCCACGAATTTGACGGACAGTGGTTCTGGTGGGGCAAGGGCGGCAGCGAGAATTTCGTAAAGCTCTGGCAGATGATGTACGACCGCTACACCAATGAATTCGGACTTACAAATCTTATCTGGGTGCTTGGATACGCAGACAACGTCAAGGACGGCTGGTATGTGGGCGACGACTACTGCGACATTATCGGCTCCGATACCTACAACAACTCCACACACCTCTCAGCATGGAATAAGCTTGAAAAGGTCACCGAAGCAGAAAAGCCACTGGCATTTCACGAGTGCGGAAACGTTCCCCCCGTTGCAGACTTTGAGAAGGACGGCTGTATCTGGTCATGGTTCATGATCTGGCACACTGACTGGCTCGTAGGCAACGACATGACCAATCTTTCCGAGGTCTACAACAGCGACAGGGTCATCACCCTTGACGAGCTGCCTGCATTCAAATAATACCCCCATGTTACATTCTGTTGCACCGATGTTACAAACCTGTGGTAGACATATCCGATGAAATATCGTATCATTTTCGTATAATACAAAAAGGAGATGATCCACCTATGGGATTCGGTGAAAAATTATCGAGGCTCAGAAAGTCAAACAGCTATACGCAGGAAGACCTTGCCGAAAAGCTGGGAGTGTCACGACAGGCAGTAGCACGCTGGGAAGCGGAGGAGACCTCCCCCGACATAAACATTCTTCTCGGGATATGCGAAGTGTTTGGCGTCTCGGCAGACTACATGATACATGACGGCTACGAAAGCGACGAGGACATTCCCGCCGTCAGGGAAAAAAGCAGCGAGGTAAAAGTCGTGACCGAAAAAAGCAGGCAGCATATGCTTATTGCCGCCATCGGTTTTGCATTTTCTGCGCTGTGTTCAACGATTGGATTTGGCTTACTGGCAGTAGACGGCTCCATTCCATTTGTTCCGTCTGTACAATTGGTACTTACGGAATTATCCATAGCACTTATGATGATCGCGTCTGTGATCTGCTTTGTAAAATACTTTAAAAAGCAATAGACATATTTACTTTTTTAATAATACAGAAATACAGCAGCTATCGTTAATTCGGCAGCTGCTGTATTTTTACTATGCGGTAAACAGGAAGTTAGCAATCATATTATTACTGTGATCAATTAGAATTTAATGTATTGAACACCTAATTCTGCAAGGCTATTTCTCATCTTTTGAACCTTATCATCGGAGAAACGTCTGCCAATACAGTTTTCAAGCATAACAACCTTTACACCTGTTTTCACAGCGCCTTTTGCGGTAGCTCCAACACAACCGCATTCGTCCAAACCGCACAGCACCACTTCTGCATAATTCTGTTTTTTCATATGCTCCCGAAATGATTTTGAAGAATATGTATCGGGCAGATTTTTCTCAAAATATAAGTCTGATACTACATTCAGTTTGCTATACAATTCTGCTCCTGACGTTCCTTTGATTGAAAAACCGATAAACCATTTATTCGTTATGATATTTGGGAACATTTGCGCAATATAAATAATATCATATCCGTTCTTTTGATAATCAGTAATTGCTTTATTTACATAATCAACTAAACTCTCGGTATTATAAGAAAACATAGCTTTTCTCTTATCCCACAAATAATCATTTTGCATATCTATTACCACTAATGCTTTTTTATCAGACATACTGTCTCCTCCATAGCTAAATTTCGATTTGTTGAACAGTCGCTTGATCCGGCGATCGCTGTATTTTTCTTTTCAAGATAATGACAAAAACAGAGATATAAGTAAAATTTTAATTACTTACTGTGCCAAATCCATTAAACCAAACTCTGCTGTTAAATGGCTTTTTTGCTGCTGTCTTTATATCTTCAGCAGGTTTCCCGACAGGTAATATGCATACGATCTTATATTCATCAGGTATACCCATGTGTTCAGCGATCTTTCCGGCGATATCGTCATCATCGGTAATATGCCCCTCATACCAACAGCTTTCATATCCAAGTGCCTTGACAGCCAAAAGCATATTTTCAATAGCGGCACTATAGTCCTGGACATTAAAGCACTTATCCCTGTAAGCATATATTTTTTGAGTAAGCACTAAAATAAAGGCAGGAGCAGTTTCGGCAACAGGCGGTGTTATCAGCGATTTTATTTCGTTTAATAGTTTTACATCATCAACAGCAATAAATGAAGTTGTTTGCTTATTACATCCTGACGGTGCTGATACACCCGCTTCAAGTATCTTGATCAGATCATCTTTAGGAACCGGCATATCTTTGTATCTTCCCCTATAACTGGTTCTATTCTTTATTACATCTAAAATGTCCATATTTTTCTCCTTTAAAATTCAATGGTATTCAAATGCCGGCGATCGCTGTATTTTACTGCCCGATTAACAGAAATTCACCTGTCTGTATCCATAAATACTTTTGACCCTGTTGCTCCGGTTTGTCCCTGATATTTTCCGTTATAAGGATTCAGAGCATGATCGTCCATTTCTGCAAATACCAGCTGTCCGACCCTCCGTCCGGTTTTCAATTCTATCGCGCACCTGTTGGCATTAAATAATTCTAAAGTTATTTCACCTTTAAAACCGGGATCTACCCAACCTGCATTCTGAATAAACAATCCCATACGTCCAAGCGAGCTTCTTCCCTCTACAAATGCTGTCAGGTTATTCGGCAGCTCAAAATATTCCATAGTAGTTGCCAGCACAAACTGTCCCGGAAGCAGTAAATAAGTATCAGTGGTAATTGATTTATACTTGATCTGACTGTCTAATGTAATTATTCCGGCAGGAGTATCATCAACAACGCTAAAAGTATTACCTAATCTTATATCCACACTTGCAGGCTGTATCTGTTCTTTAGTCAACGGGTTTATAATCAATGACTTTTCATCGAGCATTTTGTTTATTGTTTTATCAGATAAGATCATATCAGTACCTCCATAAATTTCGATTTGTCAAACCTTTTCCTAATAAAGAAATTATACCATATAATTACGAGCAAGTCAAATTTTTCTCTCCGTTCCGATAATGTGTGCCGCCCATAAAAAATAACAGCAACCGCCATTGATCCGGCGATTGCTGTAATCGTATCCACACAAATCTACTCTCCAAGAAACATTACCGTACAAAGTCCCCTGCGCTGTTCCTCCGTGGGAAGCTTCAATACCCCCTTGCCAAGAAGACACTTCATTATTCTTGTGTGGAGACTGCAGGCTGAATTTTGTGTATAGTAGCGTATCAGCTCGTGCATATGCTCAGGCTGGTTCAGAAGCTCCGCTTCGGTTGCACGTTCAGCATACTGCTTTGAAAGCTTCTTTATCTCGTCGTTTGCTTCGGAAAAGAGTCCGAACCACTTTTCCGCGCTGTAGGATAAAATAATATTCGTCTTGTACTCCGAGCCGTTTTTTATCAGGTACCCCCTGTCAAGCAGACGCTTATAGGCATAGACATTTGCCTCGTTTTCTTCAAGCTGACCGTTCAGGAAGAAATACAGCTTGTCATAGTCTTCTGTGGTATTATCGACCCATCCGCTTAGACCGTTCCAGTATACATCAAGACGCCAGCTTCTCCATTTTGACGGACGGTTATCCCATGAAAACGGAACCTGCGCATTATAACAATTATCCCTCCACATATCTCCGCAAAATCCGTATATATTTTCTCCTTTTTCGTTACCGGGTGCAGAGCCGGACATATCCAGATTTGCAAATGCAACAAAATCGCCGCCGTCCTTGCGCTTGACGGAATATTTATCGTCATCTATCTCAGCAGTAGCAAGCTTATGGGACAAAAACGGCACCATGCTCCATCTGAGCAGATTCATGTCACCGTCCGGGACGTCCAGAAAATCGGGAATTTCCTTTACGCTTTCAAGATAAGGGATAAAGAATTTTTCCGAGAAAATTTCTGCATACTTCTGTTCAATTTCCTTATAAATGCTGCTGTTTTCCTCAGAGGGAATGCTTATCCAGATATTAGTGCGGTACTTGTCCCCGGGGAGCTTATCCATAAATCCGTATTCCTCAAGGACGTTTACCTCGTCCTCAACAAAGATGGGATTTATTCCAAGCTCCTCTGCGATCTCATTTACCGTCATAGGCTTGTGATATGCGGCGTAGGCGATATTCTGTGTGACCGCCTTTGCAAGAAAAACAGAGGTATCCCCCATTGCGCCGGGATGACCGTTATGACCCATATTTGTCAGACGTATCGGATTCACTCCCAGATTTCCTATTGTCCTGATCTTATCCATACCTGATCTTAACTCCTTTCGCGTACACGCCAGATGCCACTTTACCGTACCCTCGGGAATATCCATAGCCGCGGCGATAGCTTTCACCTTTTCCTGACGGTAGCAGTGACGGACAACAATTTCACGCTGAATTTTTGAGAGGTATGCTATCTCCCGACGGACAATGCCGTACATCTCCGACTTTTGGAACTCCTCTGCAATATCCTTTTCATCGGGAATGGACTCGGTGCCGTCAATGCTGTGTGTGCGGAGCTTACCGCCAATATATCTCGTCCAGACATTATGGGCGATCTTGTAGATATAGCTGTTTACATTGACGATATTGTCCCGTTTCAGCAGTACCTCGTAGACCTGAGCAATGGTAATGGCTGAAAGCTCCTCCGCTTCTTCCGGGTCTCCCAGCTTGCTCATTGCGAAGCCGTACAGCTTCTGAGTATATTCTCCGATGATTTTATCAGCGTCATGCTTGTTCATGGCTTTGGTTTTCTCCTTTTTTGAACGTTCAATATATAAGTGTACGCTAAAGAAAAAAGGTTGGAAAAAATTTTAAGGGACTGCCTCAAAAAAGACAGTCCCCCGTTTTTTATATTCTGTACACCAGACCGATTACTTTCCGTAATAAGCCTTCATGTAAAGATTTTTCAGCTCCTCGATCCTTGGAAGTCTGGGGTTAGCTGTTGTACACTGGTCGTCAAATGCACGGTATGCCAGAGTCTCCAGAGCATCCTCGTAAACCTTGGGATCAATGTAGGAGCGCTTATCCTTCTCCCCTGCTTCCTTGATGGAAAGCGGGATGCCTACCTCTGTCATAAGCTTTCTTACCGCATCTGCAAGAGCCTTTACGCCGTCTGCATCGGAAGCCTTCTGGGAAATAAGACCCAGCATCCTTGCGATCTCAGCGTAACGCTCGGGAGCGATATAGTGGTCGTACTTAGGCCATGCCGCAAACTTTGTAGGAGTAGCCTCTCCGTTGTACTCGATAACATGAGGCAGCAGATACGCATTTGCAAGACCGTGAGGGATGTGGAACTCTCCTCCCAGCTTGTGAGCCAGTGAGTGGTTCACTCCCAGGAATGCGTTTGTGAACGCCATACCTGCAATACAGGAAGCATTGTGCATCTTCTCTCTTGCAAGAGGAGTTGCGTTGTGGTAGGAATCGGGCAGATATTTGAATACCAGCTTGATAGCCTGCAGCGCAAGAGCGTCTGTATAGTCGTTTGCAAGGATGGAAACGTAAGCCTCGATAGCGTGTGTAAGAACGTCCAGACCTGTAAATGCAGTGGAAGCCTTAGGCACGGTGTAAACGAAATCAGGGTCTATGATAGCAACATCGGGAGTAAGCTCATAGTCAGCAAGAGGATACTTCATGTTCTTGGACTTATCGGAAATTACGGCAAAGGATGTAACCTCGGAGCCTGTACCGGATGTGGTAGGGATAGCCACCATTCTTGCCTTTTTACCCAGCTTGGGGAATTTGTATACTCTCTTTCGGATATCCATGAACTTCTGAGCCATGCCGACGAAATCAGCGTCCGGATTCTCATAGAACAGCCACATAGCCTTTGCAGCGTCCATTGCGGAGCCTCCGCCCAGAGCAACGATAACATCAGGCTGGAAAGCGTTCATAGCCTCTGTACCTCTGCGGACTGTTGTAAGATCGGGATCCGGCTCAACATCGCTGAACAGTTCGATAATGGGGTTTCCAGCGTTCTTGTGGAGCTGATATATAACTCTCTCAACATATCCGAACTCTACCATACCCGGGTCAGCAACCACCATTACTCTGTGGATATCGGGCATCTTGGACAGATACTGAACAGAGCCGGGTTCAAAATAGATCTTCTCAGGGACTTTAAACCACTGCATATTAACTCTCCTCTTAGCGACTTTCTTTCTGTTGACCAGATTCTTTGCTGAAACGTTCTCCGCAACGGAATTCTTTCCGTAGGAGCCGCAGCCCAGAGTAAGAGAAGGAGCCATAGAGTTGTAAACATCGCCTATAGCACCGAAGGAAGCGGGAGAGTTTACCACGATACGGCTTGCACGCATGGTCTCGCCGTATCTTTCGATCACGTCATTGTCCGAGGAGTGTATTACAGCAGTGTGTCCTGCGCCGTGCTTGAGCATTTCCTCACAGTGCTTGAAGGCATGGTCTGTGGTATCCGCCTTTACAACTGCCAGAACGGGAGAAAGCTTTTCAAGGGCAAGCGGGTATTTCTCAGCGTCGGTACCGCCAAGCTCCACGCAGAGAACCTTGGTCTCCTTGGGGATCTTGATGCCTGCCTTTTCAGCGATCTGCCATGGATACTGTCCCACTACCCAGGGCTGAACTGCCATTTTAGCCACGTCTATAACAACGTCCTGTATCTTCTTGATCTCGTCCTTTTTAGCGAAGTAGCAGCCATGATATTTCATAAAGCCTACTGCCTCGTCATAGACCTCCTTGTCGATGATAGCAGCCTGCTCGGAAGCGCATATCATACCGTTGTCAAAGGACTTTGACAGAACAAGGTCATGGACAGCCTGCTTGATGTTAGCAGTCTTTTCAATATAGCAGGGAGTGTTTCCGGGACCCACGCCAAGAGCGGGCTTGCCTGCAGAATATGCAGCCTTTACCATTCCGGGACCGCCTGTTGCAAGGATAGTAGCAACATCCGGGTGATTCATAAGAAGTCCCGTAGCCTCAACGGAGGGATACTCTATCCACTGAACGCAGTGCTTGGGAGCGCCTGCCTTTACAGCAGCGTCACGGACGATCATAGCCGCCCTCTTTGAACACTCCTGAGCGGAGGGGTGGAAGCCGAAAATAATGGGATTGCGTGTCTTTGCGCAAATAATTGACTTGAACAGTGTGGTAGATGTGGGGTTTGTGGTAGGAGTAACGCCGCAGACGATACCTACAGGCTCAGCGATCTCCATGTAGCTTTCGTCAACGTTGTCCTCGATAACGCCGACGGTCTTTTCATGCTTGATGGAATGCCAGATATACTCTGTGGAGAAGATGTTTTTTGTTACCTTGTCCTCATAGATGCCTCTGCCTGTCTCCTCAACTGCCATTTTAGCGAGCTCACCCTGAGCGGAAAGTCCTGCCAGAGCCATAGCTTCCGCAATTGCGTCCACCTGCTGCTGGTCAAGCTTCATATACTCATCCAGAGCTTTTTTTGCGTTGCTAACCAGTTCGTTTATCATCTCTTCGGTATTAACAGTGTTTTCCTTCGCAGCAGTCTTTTTTTCCTTTGCCACTGAGATCCTTCCTTTCTTAGGTCACCAGATTGTCAAAACATGACAGGAATATTTTATCACATTTCCGCTGCAGTGTCAATGAATATTTTGTAAAACCTATGTCAAGACAGGGCTCTGCCCCCTTCCCCATCAAAAAAGCTTTCGGGAAGAATAAAAGGACAGCCGATTTTATACGACTGTCCTCAAAAGTAATACAACACCGTGTATAAGTAATTATCTTTACATTTTTAATATCATGCAGCTCAATAAAACAAGTTTTCATTACTGAGCCAGCGGTCATAATCACCTTTGACGACATTTCTGTATGATAATGCCGATCTCATAGTGAAGCTTCTGTCGTCTTTAAACGGGTTGGGGTCAAAATCCTTGTCAAGCTTAATATCACCGTCATTAGCATAAACACCGTTTGCACCATAACCCATATGAGAAATATTCGGTGTGATATTTTCGTCTGTTATCAAACGCTTCAGCATAGCTTCGATCTGATTTACAGGGAAACCGTACATTTTTTCCGCATCAAAGTTTTTTGTGTTCTTTTCAGCATACAATGCCTCCTGCAGCTTTTCGTTTACTCCTGCGAGGTTGCCGTTCTCATCAATGTAAAGATCAAAAATATCCTGTCCGAAACAGCTTTCAAGTGCGGCTCCGATCCTTGTATAATACATTGAGGATATATCTCCGTTCATCATTCTTGAACCAAACGCAATATAAGGAATATTTGTGTATCCGGCAACATTGTCTAATACAGACTTAACCTTTTCAAGATACTTTTCGTCAGATATATTTGTGACTTCAAGCTCCTGCGTATCAACATTGTAATCAAACTCAAAGGTTATGTCATCGGGAACTCCTGCGGACTTAAGCTGTTTGGCAATTTCCTTATTCAAACCGGTAAACATAACAAATAAATTATCATATGACATTTTTGCCCTTGTATCATAATCGTCATTTGAGATATAATATGATGAATTGCTTAAATTCTGCTGAAACTGATGTATCTGGCTAAGCGTTTCTTTGGAATAAAAACCGCCGAAATCATAGAACTTAACCGATGATGAAGACGATGACTTCGGTGACAAAGAAAATGTGTCAACATTCATGCTGCTGTTCATACTTTTTGCTTTTAAAGGTTCAGCATTGACAGCTATCGGATCAGCATTATTTTTATATTTGCTGAAAGAGCTTTGAATGTGAATACCTACTTTTGTTTCCATAATAAATTCCTCCTAAAATTTTTAACAGCTTAATACACCGTTTTTGTATGTAAGCTTACAAGTCATAGATTTAAGCCTGTCATAGCCGCCTCTTTGAACAAGATTTATCGCAACTCTGAATGATTCTTTCATGTACAGAGCCTCACGAATTTTGTCCTCAATATCAGCATACTTGGAATCAACGCCAACGTCCCATTCACCTATAGCGTATTCTTTGAGGAAGCTGTCAAGCTCCTCCGGCAGACCCACAATCTTTCCATCCTTGTCAATGGAAAGATCAGAAACAGAAATATCTTCTCCCGATTCTTTGAGGTATTTTTCAGCAGACCACAAATGTACAATACTTATCCCTGCACTCTTAGCTTCATCGCTATGATTCCAGTGATATAAATTTTGAAGTGCTAAAGCTTTATCGGAAAGTATTTCATTTATTGTCTCTAATGTGTCTTCATCAAGATTTCCGCTTACAGTCATTTCGTAGCCCCATACTTCAAAGGTCAACTCATCGTCCTCGGAAAGCACTATTCCCGCCTCAGAAAGAATGTCGGAAATTTTATTCTGTAAAAGCTTAGTTCTTCTTTCAAGATCGGCAGCATTATAAATTTTATTGCCCTCGTAAGCATTAGAATATGCTCCCATAATAAGATTATGTTCCCAGGGTTCAATATCCTCACCGTTACGATATTTTTCAAGAGCTGCATCCCTATCGGCAATCACTTCGGGAGAATTATAAAGTCTCGTTGGCATACGATATTCGGGATTTGTACGCCATTCCTTTTCTTTCAAAGAAGCATTATCACCTTTTAGAGCCTGTTGATATTCAATTTTCATATCATATTCTGAAAGTCGATAACCATGCTTATCATAATAATAGTTACAAAAATCCTCATAACTAACGCCTGTCATCGGCTCACCGCTGTTGATAGTTTTCTCAATGTGAGCATTAAGAATATCTCTTTTTGCTCGCCATGAAAGCTGAAAAGTATCGCAGTTATCATTATTTGGCGTTTTCGGAAGCAGAGGTTTTACACGGCTTCTTCCAAAGAAAAAATCCAGATACCACTGTCGGATATTGTTGTTATTTACTCTCATAAAATCACCTCAAAAATGTATTTGTCTATGGAGTATGTCCCTTATAGTATATATCGGCAAAAAATAACAAAACTTTAGAAAATTTTTAAAATCTTCTTTTTTTACCCTTTCTACTATATAAAACGAAAAAGTAAAGCCGATCACTACACGGTTATAATATTTTCAGCAGCTTTAATAATTTCGTCCTTGCTTAAATGTCCAACTATACTAAAACAGTAACCGTCTGAATACCAAATAAGTGTATTATAATCAGCTTCCTGATTTAATGCCTCATAATAATGATAGGTAACATTGTTATAATTCAATTCATAATAGGTGTTTCGTTCATTATCAACACTTATTGATGAATTGTTGGCAAGACCATAGTCAAATTCAATGTTTTTTTCATCAATGGATTCATATGTTGTAAAAATAGTATTTTCTGCATAAAATACCATTCTAAGCTCATATCCGTCAGGGATATATCCAAGACGTTTGTTTTGGTCAAATGTGAAATCTTCCTGCTGTTCTCCCGAAAAGGTATATTTGTCATGATCTGAAAAAATACTGCGAAAAACATTCTGGACTGCTGCATAAACCGTTGGCTGAGTAAGCAGACCGCCAAATGCGACACCCATTATTGTCGCAATAGTTACAAAAAATTTCAGAGAAAATCTGCCTGCATTTTTCATTCGTTCTTTTCTGCCTATGGAATTTCTTATTTTTCGGATATTCCTTTCAAATTCGTCTGATACCTGAAATTCCTCTGCCGTATCACCGTCATCAAATTTTGCAAATTCCATATCCCATACATCAGCAAGTGCGTCAGCCATAATCAGGTCAAAAATCTTATTATTAGTCATTTGATTAGTCATTATCTGTACCCTCCAGCTTTTCGATCAGGATTTTTCGACCACGGGAAATACGCACCCCTGCTGTACTTTTTGAAATATCAAGGAGTGAGCATATATCATCAATGCTGTAATCACATATAAACCTCAGTGTTAATATATCCTTGTAAATATCGTCAAGACCTGATATTTCCTCTACAAGCCTTTTATATCCGATCTCCGACAGGATATTATTTATGGTGTCACCTGTAACATCTTCTGTTTCGCTAAGAGGTTCCGTTTTGTCATAATGCTCTGCTTTAAGGTTATTCAAGGACTTGTTTCTTACCATAATGATTATCAATGCCCTTGTCTTTTTAGATCGGACATTTGGTATATTGGCAATATTCATAGCAATTTTTAAGAAGCAGTCCTGCACCGTTTCGTCAGCAAGTGATCTGTTATGCAAAACGGACATTGCTGCCTTAAACATCATCTTATTATAGGTATTATAGATTTCCATGAATTTTTCCTTGTCGCTTGGCTCATCTATCAACGCCATACAAGCGGCTATCATTTTATCAACATCCCATCAATTATTTTAGCCTCTATATATAAGACCACGCAGGGGGGCAAAAGTTTACACAAAATCGCAAATTTCTCAAAAAATCAGCATTTCAGACAATTTTATCAAAAGAAATTGTACATAAATACCTATAAAAAAACTGCCCCCTTGATATAGGGGGCAAAAGTATACTAAGTTAATTTCCACTGTACATGGCAGTGATAATTATATCTCCCGTAATGTTGTCAAGACTTCTGTCCCAGCCTGCAAACCTGTTTCCGAAGGAGTCAAAATCAGGTGTGAACGGAGGAACTGCAGTATCCCCTTCCTTGACATCTGCATAATAATACTGACCGTCAATAGCAAAGGTCACTGTGTGGGTCGGTCTTTCCGCAAAGATCGCTGTTATGACAGTATCGGAGGTTATATTTTCAAGGGGCTTGTCCCAACCGATAAATCCCTGATTAACAGACGGAGTTATGGGAGGAACTACTGTGCCCCCATTGGCTACAGTGGCGTGATAGCTTTCTCCGTTTACAATGAACGTAACTGTATGCATTTCCACATCATCAGAGACAAAGGGTTCAAATGTGGTAGTAGTGGTCTCTGTTGTTGTATCTCCGCCAAGACTGTCACTGAATAACGCAGTTATGACAGTATCCTGTGTGATATTTTCGAATGAGCCGTCCCAGCCGATAAAAGTCAGTCCGTCTATAACAGGATCTTCCGGCTTGACAGCATCATCTCCGTGAAGCACCTCCTGCATAGTCTCCTCGCCGTCTATCACTATCACGACTATATGTACAGTATCCGGTGAAACATCCGGATTGGCAGTGGTCTGAGTTTCGGGAGGCGCAGTCGTTGTGGCAGGAGCCTGTGTAGGAACATATGCTGCTGTAGTTGTCTGTCCCGGCAGAGTGGTCGCTGTCGGCGGAGGAGTGGTCTCAATAGGCTCCGCGGTCTGGATGGAATCGGAATTATCCTCGGTAGTCACAGTAGTTTCCTCGGGAAGCTCTGGTTCTGTATTTTCAGCACTTGCAGAGTCCCCGCCCACTTCTTCATAAGCTGCCTTAAGATCAGCCGTATTATATGGGAAACCATCCCCCACAAGAGCTGCAATGGTAAGGAGCTGCTTAAGGTCAAATGCAGTAAGCTCATTAAGAGCAAATGAATTGTTCAGCAGGTCAAATGAGGGACCGTCCGACACCTCGCCGTCAGCTCCCGTAGTATCAGAGGACATATCACTTTCCGAAACGATGCGTCCCCACAGTGTCTCAGCCTGATATTCAGGGTCGTTCACAGGATTGCCCATGTCGTCATAAAGCTGGATACGGTTATATCCCATAAATGTGTACAGCTCTGTATAGGATGTAAACTCATTGGTGCTGTATGATATCTTGCAGACAGCCTGTCCAAGTGTGATCGTTGAGTCGGTAGTCCTGACAATGATATTCGCCGTATCCTCTGCGGCAAAATTGCCTATGATCGTACCCTTTCTCAGGAATATCTCACTGTCTCCCTTGCCCTTGAATGCGTCTGTGATAACGATCTGCGTATTGGCGCCCAGCACAAGATAATTGTCATCGGAATTACCCTTGCCCTTGTAGGCAATGGTGCAGGACGAACCGTCTCCTATCGTCACTATGTCGCCCTTCTTAAGTGTGTCTCCGCCGGACGCATCTACGCTCACATCAGAGCTTGTGACGCTCACGCTTCCGTATGCAGATGTTATTGAAAGTCCGTACCCGGAGGAAAATCCTCCCGTAACGACAATAAGCGTAACTATTATTGCCACAAGAGCGCATCCGCCCAAAATGATCGGCAATTTGAAATTACCCCAAAATTCTTTTACATTCATAATTATGACCGTCCTCCCTCAGGGAGTGCATCTCCTTTCAAGCAGGTTTAAAGCTGATAATTGCACCTCAGCAGGTACTCACTGTATATCAAAGTCCTCCGGAACATCATAAACATCGGGAACCTCCGGCTCCGCAGATGCCGTTACAGTTTCAGATTCGGTTTCGGAATACAAGGCAAGCTCGTCGTCGGTGGAGAACCAGTCATCGTAATCGTCGGTGCCTGTATTGGTGTTTCCTGTGATCTCCCACCATTTTATGCCTGAGTAAGTAGTATACTCATATGTTTTCAGAGTTGACCGCAAAGTACCGCCGAAGCTGTCGTCCTCTGACTCAGGAGGTGTAGTGGTCACGGACTCCTCCGTCGTCACTGTTGTTGTAGGCATCGTAGTTGTTATAACGATCTGCTCCGATGTTTCGGTAGTAGTTTCCGTCATAGTTTCAAGACGTCTGTTTTCCTCAACGACACGCTTATAAGCATAATTTATCTCGTCATGAGTGAATGCCAGCTGCTTTTCATTTCCTGCCCTGAGCATCTCATGCAGTGTTTCCTCACTCAATGAACCAAGATCAATATCGTAATTAAGATAACCGTACTGACACGCCTCATCCGCAGTTATCATCTGGGCAGCAGTACGCTCCACAAGAAGCTTGGGGAGGTCAAATGGATACTTATCGCTGTCATAGAGCTGGAGGTTGACCGACCCGTTAAAATTCTGGACCTGGGTTATCATAACATTGTTGAGCGCTTCATTATTGTAGTCCACATAGCTTTCCATATAATCAAATTTGACGCGGAAAACCGTCCCTCTGACCGAAACGATACTGTTAGGAGTCTTGAAGGTAAAGGAAGCCTTCTTTTTAAGCTTCTCGTTGATCTCGCAGATGGCAGCTCCCCTGCTGAGATTTACCGAGATATCACCCTCGCCGGCAATATCGGTAAAATATATGTACAGCATGGAATCAGGCTCCACAAAAATATATTTGTCATCGTCAAGACTTATCCTTACCGTACTGTTTTTATCGGTAGAAAGGATATCTCCGTTCATAAGCTTTGCGTTCTTGCCTGCGGCAAGCCTTTTGGCGCCTCTTGTGATATAGGCGCTTCCTGTTATTTCGGAGACAGCAAGCTCTCTTACAACATCGCCGCCGAAATAAAGGCTCAGCAGTATAGCGCTGGCAATGATCATCAATATAAGGATCATGCCGACCATAAGCAGCTTTATATTTTCATACAGGACCTTTGACAGACTTTTTATCCCGGACGTAAAGCCCGATGCAAAGTTTTTCACTGCCGTTTTCATTATAGTCATCATATTTTCCAAGGAACATCTACCTTTCAGGGTTCAGGCGGAAAACGCGGATGATGTATATCCGCACTTATTTTTATCGACAACTAAACATATTATATCATATATAAGCTTATTTGTCAAAGACTTTTTGTCACTTTTCAGCAAAATATCACAATTGACGTTTTCAGGGCAATATGCTATAATTATTTTACCACACTCTCCTTTGAAAGGAAAAACGATATGAGCAGTACAGTAACTTACGAATACATCACCCGGAATCCCGATATACACACATATATCAAAAATGCAGACGCCGCCGTCAAGGCTCAGGGCTACACCGAGCACTCCTTTGCCCATGTGGAAAAGGTGGCTTTTACCGTTGAGATGATACTCACCACCCTCAACTATGACAGCCGCACCGTGGAGCTTGGAAAGATAGCAGCATATCTCCACGACATAGGAAACGTTGTGAACCGCATCGACCACGCCCAGAGCGGAGCGGTAATGGCATTCCGTCTTCTTGACAATCTTAATATGCCTGCGGAGGAGATATGCGCCATAATTTCTGCCATCGGGAACCATGACGAATCCACCGCCCAGCCTCTTAACGCAATATCCGCTGCGCTCATTATAGCAGACAAGACCGATGTACGCAGGAGCCGGGTCAGAAACGCCGATATGCGCACCTTTGACATCCACGACAGAGTAAACTATGCCGCCGTGGAATCAAAGCTGTTTTTCAGTCCCGACAAGACCTCTCTTATCCTGGAGCTCACCATCGACAACAATATCTCCTCGGTGATGGAGTATTTTGAGATATTCCTCCAGCGTATGCTCCTCTGCAAGCGCTCCGCGGAGTTCCTCGGAATAAAATTCCGGCTGAAAATAAACGGCAGCGAGGTCATTTAGCCCATCCCATATATCTGGACTATCTCGAAACGGTCGCTGTTAAGGATGTCACGGGGCGTGACGATAAGACCCCTGCTGCTGTCTATGTCATAACCGTAGGCGGCATAGGCAATCCATATGAGGTGAGCGCACTGTGTCCCGGTGACGTTTCCGGGACTGCTGTATTTCATTGGATACAGTCCTATAAAAACGTTATAGGGTATATTATAAAGATCATCCATTGCAAAGCGGGCTATTTCAGCCCGTTCTTTTTTGTCCGTGTCCTTTAAGCGAAGGACCGCAAAATTCGGATACCTCTCCCATTTTGAAATGTCCTGGGTCTTGGAATTTTTGCCTATTACCACCGCTTCTAGGGTAGTCCCCCTGTCAGAGTCCACAACTATTGCAGCATGACCGTTTCGCCAGCTCAGAACATGAGCGCAGGAGGTCACAAGGATGTCCCCCTCCTCCAGAGGAGCCAGCTTTATTGGCTTCCCCGTCACCCTTTCCTCAAAGGATATGGGAGAGTTCCGGATACATTTATATTCCGCAGGAGCATAGTAGCTGTCCTGATAATCATAAAGCAGGGTCAGGTCAGGAAGTCCCGACACCGCCGCTTTTCCCAGACCGGTCTGCTCAAAAATGAAGCGGTAATCCTCCTCCGTAAGCTCGGATGGGGACTTTTCCGTCACAGCGGATATGTCCTGCCTTGGGTTTGCGGGAGGGATATACGCAAGAGACTCTGTATAAAAATAGGAAGCTATATAACAGACAATAACTGCATAGACGGTACAGATAATAAAAACAGGCTTTTTCATTTACAGTTCCTTTTGAAGATTTTTAATATATTATTTGCCGATTTTGGAAAAAAATCCGCCGGGAAAGTTGACAATCAATACATTGTATGCTATAATATTTGTGCAGAGGGATCGATGTTCAGTACAAAAAGGTCAGCCTCACGCCAATGGGTCTGACAGCAGGCTTAAGTATGCGCCAACATACAGCCTGAATATTCATGAAAGGATAATTATTATGAACATCAATTCAATATTAAACACTGCCCTCCCCTTTTCTCTTTATGAAAAGGAGAAGGGCACAAGAGACAAAAGCTTTATGGAGGTTCTGAGCCGGAATATCTCAGAAGCCATTAAGACCAAACAGGAAGCAGACATCTCTGACAAGACAGTACAGACCCCGGAGGAGACAGCGCCAGCAAAGGCGCCCGTCAACAGCTTTGTGTATAACATCGACGAGAACGGCAATATTATCATGCCATACTCTGCGGAAGATATCGAAGCAATGCGCCGGTATGAAGCTGTCAAAGAAGCTATAAAAAACGGAGAAGTAATTGATTTAGCAGAAAAATACAATATGCAGACGGTGGAAGTTCACGAAAGTAAAGACATCGATTGGGACAATATAACGATCCTTACCAGAGAACAAGTAGAAGAAATGTTGTCACAGAAAGGTCATTATCTGTTTGAACCGACCGGTGATCCTAAAAAGGACAAAATTATTGAGCTTACACTGCTTTACAGAAAATCCTGTGTTGATTATACTCATTCAGCAGAATTTGACAAGCTGACCAGAGAAATGGATCTCACAGGAATGTCCAGCGCTGAAAAATACAGAGCTATTTACGAAAAGTATAAGTACTGTTATGGTGAAAACTTCACTGATGTCGGTGCGATCAATTACCCACTGTTTGGATTGGAATATGGTACGCAGTTTCATATTTACTCCCAATTTGAAGATGAGGTAAATGAAGCCTGCGGAGGGGCGGCAGCAGCACAAAAAGCAAGAATAGAAGCATTGTACGGCAAGGGTCTGAAAGCTTCTGAGGTACGACAAATGATAATTGATAAGTATTACTATGAGGGCATGACCTTAAGAGACATGCTTAAAATGACCAATGAAATGCGGCTTTGTGGTGTAGACGGAGGAATAACTAATCTTCTTGATCCCGTATCGAATCCAGGAACTTATTTTGTCAATGAGCCGACAGATCAGTATGTACAGATCACAAACAGGGAGTCTATTCTTGATGAGCCTGTTTCAAAAGAGTTCATGCGAAAAATGTATAACTCATTTAAAGCCAGGATCACTGTACATCCTGACTTGCCCGGAATCGTAGGAATGCTCATGGACTTATTCAATGCAGACGCAATAGATGGCGGTATCAGCGCAGACAACGACATATTTGCTCATGTCTGGGACAAATTCAAATAATATGCAAAAACACGGTGTCGTATCGGCGCCGTGCTTTTTATTCAACCATCTCCGCCTTGACAAACATCTGACTTTACCGTATAATTAAAATTGATCGCTATGTAAAAATAAACATAAAGGAATACGTGAAAATGGTTATCTCACTTGAAAATATAAGCAAGTTCTACAACGGAAATCAGGTGCTGAAAAATGTTGCCCTCACTATCGAGGACAGCGACAGGATAGGTCTTATCGGAATAAACGGCTGCGGAAAGTCCACCCTGCTCAAAATTATCACCGGACAGGAGGAGCCGGAGACCCAGCCCGAGCCCGATGTGGCAAGAATATCCCTCACCAAGGGAGTCACTGTTGGATTTCTGGAGCAGAACAGCGGTCTTGACCGTTCAAGCACTATCATTGAGGAAATGCGCTCCGTCTTTGCAGACCTGCTCCGGACTGCGGAGCGTCTCCGTGAGCTTGAAGCCCTCATGTCCGAGACCCACGACGAAAAGATCTCCGCCGAATATGCACAGAAGACCGCCTATTTTGAGTCCAACGACGGCTACCTCATAAACGTGAACATCACAAAGGTACTAAACGGTATGGGATTCCCTCCCGAGACCTACGACAGGGTCATATCCACTCTCAGCGGAGGGGAAAAAACAAGGCTTGCCCTTGCAAAGCTGCTTCTGGAAAATCCAAAGCTGCTTATTCTGGACGAGCCTACAAACCATCTGGACTTCAATACAATCATGTGGCTGGAAGAATATCTGCAGGACTACAAGGGCGCACTGCTGATAGTCTCCCACGACAGATATTTTCTGGACAAGCTCACCACCTCAACCTGCGAGATCGAAAGGGGTGTCCTGAAACGCTACAAGGGAAACTACTCCGTCTTTGCAGAGCAGAAAAAAGCTGACGTTGCCCGTCAGCTCAAGGAGTACGAGGCTCAGCAGGAGGAGATCGCCAAGCTGCAGGACTTTGTTGACCGCAACCTTGTGAGAGCCTCCACATCAAACATGGCAAAGAGCCGTATCAAAAAGTTAGAGTCCATGGAGCTTATCGAAAAGCCCGTCCTTTACGAAAAGAGCGCAAAAATAAAATTCGAGTATGACATCACTCCCCCATTTGACCTGCTGACCGTTAAAAATATAGACGTCTCCGTAGGCTCGGGTGCGGACAGGAAAACTCTTGTGGACTCCCTTTCCTTTGAGGTGAAGCGCGGGGAAAAGCTTGGTATTATCGGTTCAAACGGCATCGGAAAGTCCACGCTGTTAAAAATTATCCAGAGGAAGCTTCCCTGCAATCACGGCATCATTGAGTGGACAAAAAATGTAAAGATATCCTATTTCGATCAGGAAAACGCCCAGCTTGACATGAACAGGACTGTCATGGACGAGGTACATTCAAGGTACCGCACAATGAAGGACGTGGAGATACGCTCACTTCTTGGGTGCGTCCGTCTTGTGGGAGAAAACGTCTTCAAGCAGGTAGGAGTAATAAGCGGCGGCGAGCGTGCGAAGCTCTGCTTCGCAATCATGATGCTTGAACGGGGAAACGTCCTTATCCTTGACGAGCCTACCAACCATCTTGACATCGACACCAAGGAGGTTCTTGAACAGGCTCTGTGCGAGTTTGACGGCACCATTATTTTCGTTTCCCACGACCGCTATCTTCTCAACAAGCTTGCCACCCGTATCATTGAGATCACCGAAAATGACGCCGAAAGCTATAACGGAGGCTTTGACGACTATATCACCGTCAAACGAGAAAAGGAAGCGGCAGAGCAGCAGGTCATCGACCGTCAGAAGCAGGAAAAGGCAAAGCAGGAGGCGGAGGAGAAAAACGTCAGGGCATACCGTTCAAAAGAGCAGCGAGCCGCCGACGCTAAGAAAAGGAACCGTGTCAAAGAGCTTGAAAAGGAGATCGAGCGTCTTGAAGCAGAGATGGCAGAGATACAGAAGCAGCTTGCAGACCCGGAGGTCTGCGCAGACTACCAGCTCATGCAGGAAAAATGCGCTGCCTTGGAGGACATGAAAAAGCTCTGCTCCGACTACGAGGACGAGTGGGTCATGCTTTCCGAGGAGCTTGAAAAATAGGAGGAGCTTATATGGCTGCAATATATGAAAAAAATAAAGACGGATATATTCAGATCGAAATAAAACCACTGCTTGACTGGAACGGAAAAGGACCGGAGGGCTGCATAGCTTCTGACAAAATCACCAAGGACGGCTGGAAAGTCGGATATATGTACAGGGAAGAACCTGATAAGGGAGTCCCCGACAGCGGATGGAGATTTTTAAAGGGTGACGAAGACGATGCTTATATGGATGAGCCCAATAACCACCATGTTTTCGCTTTGAATACCATCTGCAATTATGATAAGGATATTATCCCCTATCTGGACTCACCCATAGGAACATATCTGATGAGAACACCAGATAATATATTTGTTGTTGATGACAATACCCAGCCAATTTATATGGAAAAACAGTAAAAAACATAAGCTTTCACAAATAACGGGACAGCTTTTCCGCAAGCCAGCCCATCCTGTTGTATGTGACCATTTTGCACAGGAGGTCGGTAAATGCTCCGAACTTTCTGTAGAAAAGATTGAACAGCAGATATGGCACGATCTGATCTGCACTTTCCGGCATACGCTTTATAATATTTGGCAGACTGTAAACGCTTTTGTATATCCATAGATATCCCTGATAAAGCTGTTCCGGCGTCATTCCCGCAGGACGGAATACCACATTCGCCGTATTGTAAAGGGACAGGTCAGTTTTTACGATACGACCGCTTTTCATCATATTGTCATATAGCTTTGTCCCCGGATAGGGGGTCAGAATATGTGAGGTGACGGTCTCGATCTTATTTCTGACTATCCAGTCCAGAGTCCTTTCAAAAACGTCGGGAGTATCGCTGTCCAGACCGAAAACAAAGCTTGCATTTATCATTATCCCCTTGCTGTGGATGATCTTCACTGCCCGTTCATACTCAGCAGTGCGGTTCTGGACTTTGTGTACACCGGTCAGGGAGCTTTCGTTGATGCTCTCAAATCCGATAAAAAGGCTCTTGCAGCCGCTTTCCTTCATAAGCTCAAGAAGCCCGGGACGCTTCGCAATGTCAATGGACACTGCGGCGTTCCATTTTATTTTCATTGGCTTTATTTTTTTCAGAAATTCCATTGTCCACGCAGGATTGCCCGTAAAATTATCGTCAATGAACATTACGTGCCTTGTCCCCACAGCTTTTATGTCCCTGATTACATCGTCAACGGGTCTGTTCACATAGTATCTTTCCCCGGAGCTGTTGTAGCAGAAATCACACCGGAAAGGACATCCCCTGCTTGTGTGGATTATGTTGCAGTAAAGATAGCTGTCCTTTTTTATCATATCATAAGCAGGAGACACAATATATTTCCCGGATATCCTGTGTGTACAGCGGTAGACCGGTTTCAGTCTCCCCTTTTTCAGATCATTTATAATATCATACCATGTACCTTCTGCAGCTCCCACACAAAGAGCGTCAAAGCATCCGGAGGGTATCATTTTAATTGCGGTTGTAATGTGGATTCCTCCTGCGACCACAGGGATACCCCTGCGGCGGAATTTTTTCGCAATGACAGCCGCTCTCGGAAATGTATCCACAGTTACGGAGATACCGACAATATCGGGGCGGTCATTGAAATCGACCCTGCCGATATTTTCATTTTCCACCGATACCTTATGCTCTCCCCTGAACATATTTGCAATAGTGTATAGTCCCAGCGGCGGAGACATATGAGTTTTTATGTCCGTATCCATGGGACGCTTCCGCATTTTCGGCTGGATCAGTTTTATATACATGATGTCCCCCCAAAAGACATTTTTTTAATTATACTACATCTGCACTACAAAATCAAGAATCGACCTCCTATAACAAAATCTGACATTTTGCTTTATACCTGACCGATAAAAAATTTTTTTTAAAATATGTATTGACAAATCATATTATATGCTGTATAATAATATCAAAGTTACAAAATAAAATAAAAAAGGAGGGCTATTATGGTTTTTCCTGTCAGCGCTGCCCTGCTGGATGCGCTTGTACTTTCCGTAGTTTCAAAGGAAGATACCTACGGATATAAAATTACCCAGGAAATACGAGAGGCAATGGAAATGTCCGAATCCACGCTGTACCCTGTTTTAAGACGTCTTTTGAAAAGTGAATGTCTCACAAGCTATGACCGTGAATATATGGGCAGAAACAGAAGATACTACCGGATAACCGAGCAGGGGATCGCCCAATTGAATGTCTACCGAAGCGAATGGGAGCTGTACAAGGATAAAATAAGCAGTCTTATTTCCGAACAGCCCGCAGAACACAAGAACTCAGAAAAGGAGGATGCAGTATGACAAGAGCAGAATACATTGCAGAGCTTGAATCTCACCTTATTACCCTGCCCCGTGAGGAAAGGGACATGGCAGTAAGCTTTTATAAGGAATATTTCGATGAAGCGGGTCCTGACAAGGAGCAGGAGGTCATAAGCGAGCTTGGAAAGCCCTATAATCTGGCGAAATCCATCATCGGCGAGACTTCACTGTATAACAGAAGCGACGTGTACATAAACTATAAAGCCAGCAAGCCCATGCCTCAGAATAATACAGACGTTTTTGTCTCCCTCCAGAAGCCGGGAGCCTTTTCCGGTCAGGCAGCAGACACAGCAGAGGATATTATGCCGAAGCGGGCACAGGAGCAGGACAAAATGCCCCGCAGCGGACAGGGACAGAATAATACAAATCCCGACCCGAATATCCGTTTCTATGGGGCAAATGCAGACTCAGACACGCCAAAACAGGAACAAAAAAGCAGCGAACAGAATAATAATGAAGGGAGCGGTTCAGGTATGGAGCAGGGTATGTTCGACCAATACTATCAGAGCGGGTACAAAAAAAGCTCCGACAGTACATATAAAAATGTTCCCCCTAAGAAAAAGTCCATTAGCGCAGGCAAGGTCATTTTCTGGGTACTTATGATGATATTTGTAATTCTCCCGATCATTATTCCATTGGCAATAACCATCCCGCTTGTGATGCTTGCCATTGGTATCGCAGCTGCGGCGTGTATAATTACAGCTATCATAGCCATTGTTACGGGAGTGATACAGATATTTGTTTCCATCCCCACAGCAATAGCTTACGGAGCGGTAGGACTTCTCATTGCAGGTATCGGATTTATGATGCTTTCGGCAGCATTGGCTTTCTTTTTCAGATTCCTGCCATGGATGGCAAAGAAGATCGTTAAACTTACAAGGAGGCTGGCTGCTTAATGAAAAAAACTTGTTTAAGACTGCTTATTTCCGGAGCGATCTTTACTGTAATAGGCATTGCTGTACTGTCCGCCGAATATATGAACGGATTAATTGACGAGATACCTTCCCTGTCGATACCTGTACACCACAGCTATGCCGCCGGCGAAGCCGTTGCCATTGACAACGGAGAATACGCTGAGACAACATTCGCCACAACATATATTATGGGAGAAACATCCTACATTGACGACGGCTATTATGACAACATAATAAAAATCGACGCATCCCCCGAGGATATCAATAACCTTGACATCAATATCAACATGGGACTTTTTAATATACTCCCCGCAGATTCATTTATGATCGGCGCAAACAACGCAGAACCAGACTGGATAAAATGCAGCGTTGACGGCGACCGTCTTTCCGTAAGCTTCGAGCCTGAATTTGAATTCAAGCTGATCGACTTGAATTTCGGAAACGACTCTGCGGAAATTTATCTCTATGTTCCACAGAGGGTATACGAAACAGTAAAGATCGATGTTGACGCAGGAACTGCAAATATCTCAGGCATATCCGCAAATAATTTTGAATTTGATATGTCTGCAGGAGATGCATATGTGTCGGAGACATCAGTTTTCTACAATTCCGATATCAAAATGAGCGCAGGATATACTCAGTTTACAGGGTGTACTCTTTTAAATTCCAGCAGCATAAAAGTATCTGCCGGAAGCATGGTATTTGACGAATGCTCTGTTACAGGAGTAAACGACATCAAAGTAAGCGCCGGATCCCTTGATATGCATCTTCTGGACGATTTTTCGTTCTACAGCATATCTGCAGAAAGATCCGCCGGAGAGGTCATCATAAACGGTGAACCGGCAGCAAAGGAATTCAAAGCCTATCCTGCATTGTCGGAACCTTTAGGCACAATAAACGTCAAAGTATCAGCAGGAAGCTGTTATATTAATTTTGAGGAGGACTGATTTTATGAACAGACTTATGAAATGCGAATCGGACAAAATCATCTGCGGAGTATGCTCCGGAGTTGCAAGGTATCTGCACATTGATGCCACCGCTGTACGCGTGGTATGGGCTATACTGGGACTTACAGGCGGTTTCGGAGTGTTAGCGTACATCGCAGCTGCACTGATAATGCCAAGCGACGGCGATCAGGGGAATATGTAAAACAGATCAGGCGGACACCTTAACGGTATCCGCCTGTTTTCTTGTCTATTGACTTTTTTGGTCAGGAGTGGTATAATTCAGAAAATGGGGGGAGAGAAAAATGGTTACTGCATATTATGCAGCGGCTTTCGTGCTGTCTGTGATCCTGATGCTGGTATATGTCTTTTTATACCGCAGGCACAATGATATCCACATTTCGATGGTTTTCTTACTGGTGCCTGTAAGCAATCTTGCACAGCTGCTGCTTAGCCAAAGCGAAAGTCTGGAAGCTGCACTGATTGCAAACAAAATAGTATACATCGGCGGCTGTTATCTGATACTTATGATAACTCTGGCAGTTTTCAGCTTGTGTGAGGTCAGAATAAACCGATATATAATACTTCTGCTCTATGTTATCACCACAGCGGTGTTTTTCTGTACACTGCAGATAGGCAGAAACGAGCTTTATTACACCAATGTATCCATGGTACGTGAAAACGGCATCACTGTTCTTGTGAAGGAGTACGGGATTCTTCACACCTGCTATTATGTTATGGTGGCAGTCTACTTCCTGCTTGGCATGGTGGCTGTTGTTTACAGCTGCATGAGGAAACAGGTATCAAACAGGTTTATAATATTTCTGGCACTGCCGGAGGTACTGTCGGTCATCAGCTTTTTTGCAGGAAGAACGCTTCTTAAGGCATTCGACTTCTTCCCCAATGCCGAGCTTATCCCCCTGACCTATGATCTGGCTTTGGTGGTCTATCTGTTCATTTCCCGGAAGCTGGTGCTCTACAATCTTCCCGGCATGGCAATAGAGACGGTGGTGCAGAACGGCAACACAGGATTTATCTCCTTTGACTTCAAATTCAGGTATCTGGGCAGCAACGAAACGGCAAAAAATCTTTTTCCCCAGCTTAACGACATGACGGTCGACAAGCCTATAACATCGGACAGCCTGAATGAAACGCTTCTGAAGTGGCTGGAGGATTTCAGAAATGACAGCTCCTGCAATAATGTCTTCTACAAAAAGGAAGATAAGATATACCTTGTGGAGATCAGCTTTCTTTCTGACGGCAGACGCGAACGGGGCTATCAGATGTATATAACGGACGATACACAGGATCAGCAGTATATTGCCCTGCTTGACAAATTCAATACCGAGCTTAAATCGGAGGTGGAGCAGAAAACTGCGCACATAGTTGAAATGCACGATAATCTGATTCTCAGTATGGCGATGATGGTAGAGAGCCGTGACAATTCAACAGGCGGTCATATCAGGCGGACAAGCGCCTGCGTGCGGATGCTGCTGAATGAAATAAAACGGGGCAGTGATTTTGAGCTGAGCGAGTCCTTCTGCAAAAATCTCATCAAGGCAGCGCCTATGCACGACCTTGGAAAGATCGCTGTAGACGATGCTATCCTGAGAAAGCCGGGACATTTCACCGATGAAGAATATGCGGTCATGAAAACACACGCTGCCGAGGGAGCAAAGATCGTTCACGACATACTCAAGGGCACTGATAATGATGAGTTCCATATATTAGCGGAGAATGTTGCACACTACCACCATGAACGGTGGGACGGCTCCGGCTATCCCGATGGACTTAAGGGTGAACAGATACCCCTTGAAGCGAGGATCATGGCTATCGCCGATGTGTATGACGCACTCGTAAGCAAGCGTGCGTACAAGGAGAAAATGTCCTTTGAGAAGGCAGACCGGATCATTATGGAGGGCATGGGCAGTCATTTTGACAAGAGACTGGAGCCCTATTACGCCGCAGCCCGTCCGATGTTAGAGCAGTATTACAGCAGCATAGACTAAAGAATACATTAAATGGGAAGCCGTTTCACACAGCTTCCCATTTTTAATAGCTTTCAAAAATGACCTCCTGCAGAATCAGGAATATTTTATAAGTACCCCCGCTGCCTCCTTAAGGATGCCTGCCGCCTCTTCAAGATGCTTTCTGACGGAAGCGCCGCTGATGTCCGAGGACATCTCAATAGCCTGATTCAGGCTCTCCCTGCTGACCTGTACCTGAGTCTGGTACAGTGAGTCGAGCTGCTTCAGAGCGGTATCCTCCATTGTCTTGTAGCTGGCTTTAAGATCCTTTATGGTGTTGTTCCTTATATCGTCGTAATTCTCCAGAGCGGTATCAATGATATCGGTCTGGCGTTTTTTATGCAGGATATTTTTAAAGAATGGCATAGCGCCGCTGGGGAACTCGTCTCCCCTGCCGCCGGAGGCTGCTGTTATTACATACTGGGAGACCAGTCCTGTCATGCTTTCTGCCTGATTCTCGGAGATGGTATCCGCTCCTCCTGTAAGCGATGCAAGACCCAGCTTCCCTGCAAGCTCGGCGCCAAGCTGCCCGATTATCGAATTGACCCTCTGACCGTGGATATCAAGACATTTTCTGTAAGCCTCCCCCACTTTATCAACAAGGTAGGAGTAGAAGTGCTTTTCTATATCCTCTGCGGCAGCTGTATCACGGCTTTCCAGAATGTCCTCTCTCAGCTTTGAGAAGAAGCCGTACATCCACTGCTCCGCCTCCTGCTGCATCTCTGTGATGCTCAGCAGTATCTTGGGCTTCTTGCTTTCAAGCGCCGTGGCAAGCGAGGAGCACTCTATCTCAATGCTCTTTGAAATGTCGTCAAGCTTTTTCCTGTCCATAGCCATCATTTCGTAGATCATCTTTATTCTTGCAATGGTGTCCTTGACCATAAGATTCAGCATGGTAAGCACACGCTGTGTACGGATGATATCCTTCTGCAGGATTATCTCACGCTTAAGTGACACCTCAAATTTCAGGAACTCAGTTTCATAAAATTCCTGGAAGCCCTTTATGTCGGGACGGTTAAGACCGATCTTGCGGCGGTACTCGTCTATACCGCTGACACCGTAGACAAAGGCATTAGGCATGATAGCCTCGCACCGCTCGTTTACACGGTTAAGTATCTTGTCAATGTCCTCTCTGGTGTTCATGGCGTCGATCATATTCACCAGAACATACAGCTTGCTGAAACTGAGCGGACGGATATGACTTGCAAGGAAGAACTGCTCCGACTCGGAAAAGGGAGACAGCGCGCTTGCAACATAGATGACCGCATCCGCATTTACAAGATAGTCCTGTACCTGCTTATCCAGACAGTCAAGATCGCTGAGACCGGGAGTATCAACGATTCTTATTTCCTTAAGGATATCAGCGTTATCTCTTATGTCTACATAATCAAGGGTATCGGGAAATGTGGTCATGAGAGTTTCCAGCTTTTCGCGGGCAAGATCCTCTGCTGTAAGGCTTATCCTCTGACCGTTTTTCAGTACCGCCTCTGCTGAAGGGATCTCGCCGTAGCTTATTGAATTTATGGTAAAGGTCTCGGGAGCCACATTTACAGGGGCAATTGATTTGCCCAGTATAGCGTTGATGATGGTGCTCTTTCCGCGTTTGAAATCACCCAGCACCACCAGTGAAAAAGTCTCGCTGCGGCGCTTTGTTATAGCAGTGTCCCAGTCACGGAGGTGCTCTGTAAATTCATCGCCCAGTATAGTGCAAAGGGAATCGTTTGTTATAAGTGATTTAAGCTTGCCCTGGACATACTCTATGTCCGGCTCGGCAGCAGCATAGCTCACAGACAGCTCATTTTCGGACATATCATACACCCCCCTTTGCATCGTCAAGAATAATCTCACATCTTACTTCCAGAGCCTGCTTGTTGACTGTATGGACATCAGACCTGTTAAGATCGGGACGCCAGTTATACAAGGTCTCACAGCTTAAAAATTCAAGTCCTGCAAGCATTCTTCTGTCGAAAGCAGAACAGCTCTTCGGAATAACGATGTTTCTCGCAGGAGTGATATGCAGTACCTCATACTGCTTCAGAAGCTCATTAAGGTCAAATTTATCCTTTTTGTATGTCCTAAAGACTCCCTTGCTCCAGATCTTGTTCATAATAGTGGGGTAGGTCTGAGGATCAGACAGACAGATCATTCCCGCACGGTCGCCTGTAACGTCAGCAAGCCTGAGCCACTGTGAGAGGGTACCTGCTATCTGCATTGCCGAGCCGTCATTTGCAGCAGGGAAATACTCCAGAGCTTCATCAGAATCGGTGACGCCGAAATAGGGGGCAGCAAAAATGAAGATGCAATGGTTATTCTGGATATGTCCGCATTCACAGCCTATCAGGAAGCGGAGCTCCTCCTTTGAGCAGGACTCTATAAGTCCCGTAGTGACAACGATGCAGGGCTCTGTGCCCTCTGCCGCAACGGAGTATATCTCGCACTTGTCCGGAACGTTCCTGATATAAACTGTAGGGACGCTTACCTGAAGCTTCTCCGCGCAGACCTGCACCGCATTATATACGTCCGGGTGCTTCATGGAGCCTGCAACGTCCGCAGACTGGAACAGCTTCTTTATTTTATTTGGTATCTCATGATTTATAAGGTGCTTATATACCTTGGACCAAGCCGAAAAGGACGTTATCTTCTGCTTTACCGAAAAATCCGAATCGAAAGCATAGTCCAGCATACCGCCTACGATATGATCCTTATAGGAACGGGTGCGGGCGCTGAGATAGGCGGCAAAGCTTGTGTCTATATCAAGCAGCGGATTGTGATCCGCTGCTTCAGCAGGATTGAACATAGCTAAACTCTCCTTTTTGAAAATTGTGCATCATATCCGTATAAACTCAGACTGCCATGTTATCGGTAAGAGTCTTATGCAGATTGTAGGTCTCCGCCAGAAGTGCGCCTGTATATTCTGCGATATTCTGGAGCTTATCTCTCTCGCTGTCGGACATATTTTTCTTATCGGTTTTAAGCTGATTAAGGTTATCCAGGGTCTTCTGAGTGTCAAGGAGTATGATCTCAGTCTCGCTCTCGATCTTGGATTTAAGTCCCTGGAAGGACGCAAATACCTGCTGACGGACAGTTTCCGTAAAGTCGCTGGAGATCTTCATTTCATGGAACTGGTTCTTGACAGCCTTTTTGAAGCCCTCCTTGTATTTGTCTATACGCTCCTGCACAAGAAGCTTGTCAACGGAGAATTTTCCCGTAAATGTTCCTGCCAGACCCGCAACAGCAGCTATGCACAGCACCACAGGTCCTGCCGCGATACCAAGCACAGTGGCAAGGGAGAATGCCGCATAGAATGTGGCATAGAAGCCTGCAAAGCCTGCTGCGCCGCCAAGGAGTGCGCCCTTTACACCTGCTTCACGGAATCCGATAAACAGACCGCCTGTACCTACCGTACCGATAGCCACGCTGATGATCTGGTCAACAACGCCGCCGTTTCTCCGTGAGTGCTTGCCTCCCACAGAGAACATCTCCTGTATCCTGCTTACGGAAGCGAAGAACTCGTCCTCAAAGGACTGGAGACGTACTGCCTCGTCGCTGAGAGCGATATTGATCTCATTCTGTATCTGCTCACAGATGATCTGAGCCTTGTTTTCGATATTCTCCTTGATCTTTTCGGTGAGCTTGCTGTAAACTATCTTCAGCTTATCCTTTTTAAGGTCCTCTGCACCCATGGGGAAATCGTCGATAACCTTCATAGCGGTCTCCTCAATCTGTATCCAGTAGCTGTCAAGGATAGGCTGCAGACCTTCAAACACCTTATTTGCCGCATCGTTTATGCGAACAAATTCTGCACGCTTTTTGGTGCGTATCTCGTCTATCTCCTCGATAGCGGCGGTGTATTTGTCCATAAACTCATCCGTTTCCATCATAAGAGCATTTTCTCTGAGGATGATGGAGTTTACAAGCTCAGAGCCTGAGCTGATGATCTTGTTTGCAAGTATCTGGAGGGTGATAGCTCCTCTTTCCTGAGTGAGCATTGTTTCCAGAGCTTTTTCAAATGTGGGGAAGTTGCTTTCCTGCAGCATTTCAGCGTTGCCGCTCTCCTTAGCCATGAGAGCCTTTTTAGCGTACACTCCGATTACCTTGGGCTTGCCGATCTTTCTTTTATAGACAGCAAACTCTTTTGAGTCCTCGCCCATTACCAGCTTTGCCTTTTCCATGACATAGCTGCCGATACGCTTTTCAACGGTCTCCACGATCCTGTCCTCGTCCTCTTTGGAGAAGGTACCGAAGCAGTTTACCGCAAAGATGATACGTCCCATATCGCTTGTGAGCATCTTCTTTTCAAGGAACTCCTTTTCAAACTGGGAGAAGGGAGAATTAGCGCTGATAACGAAAACAGCGGCGTCTATCTCGGGAAGTATGGACAGAGTAACATTTGTCATCTGCTCATCATCGTTAAGACCCGGAGTGTCGATGATATCAACATTATTTCTGCAAAAGTCAGTATCATAATAAACGGTAGCCTGTTTAACGGTCTCGGCGGTCTTTTCCGACTCATAGGAAAGCTTTGTGACATAGTTTTCCAGCTTGTCGATGTCCACCTTTTCAGACTGTCCTGTTTTGTACTCCACCATAACATAAGGAGTCTCGCTGTATGTAACTCTGTTGAGGGTAGCGGTGGCAGGAAGGACGTCCGCAGGCAGCACCTCCTGACCCAGCAAAGCGTTTATCAGGGTACTTTTGCCTCGTTTGAACTCGCCCACGATAGCAACCTCAAACTTCTCCCCTGCAACCTTCTCGATGGTCTCGCCAATAGATTTGGCGGTATGCTCAAGTCCCACGTCCTCGCTGTACTCTTTAAGCTGCGCAAGATTTTCTGTCAGCTCGGAGACCATTTCCTTATAGGCGGAATAGCTTCCGTAGTTCAATGCCTGTTCCATAGAGAACCTCCTAACCAAATATATATCATAGAAATGTAAAAATTCTCATAAATATACACATTAATTATAACACACAGTATGTCATATGTCAATATCAATAAAAAATTTTCACAAAACATTTTTCCAGTCATTGAATTTGCCGAAAGAAAAAGTCAGCCGGTATAAAAAATCAAAAGCCGTCCGCTGTGTGTAACGGACGGCGTTCTTACAAAACGAAATTTATCTTGTCAGAAGATCATTCTTTTTCAGAAGTCTGAACTTCCGAACCATCCTCTGTTGTAAGCTTTGAAGCATCAGCTTTTAAATTGCCCTTTTCATACTCTACAGCCTCATTCAGACCTTGCATAATGCTCTCATATACATTCATAGCTATTCCCCTTCTCCATTATCAATTCTTTGCAGTTCCATTCTTCACCCATAACACAATACGTTTCGGTAATTTCAAGAACCACATCGTTAAAACCAACTGCTTTATAGCAGCAGTAAGCCGGAAGGTTATTCTCAAAAACACCCAATGATGCTCGTTCAGCACCATATATTTCAAACACAAACTTTAGTCCCAACCGAAGCATATCTTTTCCATAGCCTTTTCCTCGCTTGTCAGGATCTATAATAACAAATCCAAAACGCAGTTCGTCCAATGATTCATTAGGATTTCTCAATGTAAAAAAGCCAACGATTCCTGTTTCATCAAACGCAGTAAACGGCATGAGAGATTCAACAGCACAAAATTCATTTTGTGTTATAGGATAATTACCAAGTACTCCGGCTGTCCACTGGTAAAATGCTTTTTCATTTTGACACCACGATAATAT
>JAFLUI010000109.1 GCA_022508825.1 Oscillospiraceae bacterium | reverse complement strand
AAACTCGGAGGCAAATGCGAAGCATTTGGCAAGCCCCCATATCAAGGGGGCGGGTAAGATACACAAACCGGGTAAGATAAATAAACCGGGCAAGATGCATAAACCGGGTAAAATGAATAAACCGCCGAGGAAAATTTCCCCGGCGGTTTCATTGTAAGTTGGAAAATTACTATTGATTTTTGTTCCAAAATAAGTTATAATTAATGTAATGTGAGTCCTATGACTCAGAGAATTTTTATTATTGAAAGGCTGGTAATTTGAATGAAGGTAAAAGTAATCAACGGCACATCTCTCCCCAATATCCCCTGGCAGGACAAGCCCGAGGGCTGCAGAGACGTTGTGTGGCGCTACGATGCAAACCCCATCATCAAAAGAGATCAGATCATGGTCAAGAAGGCTAACGGCTACAGAGAGCCTTCAAACTCTATCTTCAACAGCTCGGTAGTCCCCTTTGAAAACGGCGACTACAAGTTCGCAGGCGTGTTCCGCGTTGACGACAGAGAAAGAAACATGGAGCTTCACGTTGGTTTCTCCAAGGACGGCATCAATTGGGATATAGCCGAGGAGAGGATCAAGTTCAAATGCGATATTCCCGAGGTCGCTGCATGGCAGTACGGCTACGACCCCAGAGTCTGCAAGCTGGAGGACAAGTACATCGTAACATGGTGTAACGCTTACGGCTGGAAGCCTACTATCGGTATCGCTTATACATACGATTTCAAGGAATTTACACAGCTTGAAAACGCTTACCTGCCTTTCAACAGAAACGGAGTTATGTTCCCCAGAAAGATAAACGATCTGTACATGATGATGAGCCGTCCTTCCGACAGCGGTCACACTCCTTTCGGAGATATGTTCATCAGTCAGTCCCCTGACCTTACATACTGGGGCAAGCACAGACACGTTATGGGACCATCCAAGGGCTGGGAGGCTACCAAGATGGGCGCAGGTCCTATCCCTATCGAGACAGACCGCGGCTGGCTCATTTTCTACCACGGCGTTCTCACATCCTGCAACGGCTATGTATACAGCTTCTCCGCTGCTCTCCTTGACAAGGACGAGCCCTGGAAGGTGCTCAAGAGAGGCGCTTCCTACCTGCTGAGTCCTCAGGAATACTACGAGCTTGTCGGTGATACCGACGCTGTAACATTCCCCTGCGCTAACCTTGTTGACGCTGATACAGGAAGAATTTGCATCTACTACGGCTGTGCTGATACCTGCACCGCTCTGGCGTTCACTACCGTTGATGATGTTATGGACTTCCTTGACAATAACAGTCAGGTTTGATGGTTTTATATAACTAATTAAGGGGGTGCCCTCTATCGCAGGCACCTCCTTTTGCGCTTTACAAACCTGTCCCCACTTATAAAATTGCCCCCTTGATAGGGGGCTTTGCGAACTAAGTTATTTATAATTTACTGACCTTTGGGGGTAGATAATCGTGCAGGGCTTCGCCTTGCTGAAGCCACTTCTTGCCGTTTTTGCGGTAGCTGCGGTAGTCAAACTTGGTGATGTCGCAGATGAAGTCCAGCATCTCCTCTGTGGCGGCGAGAATGTCCTCTGCGGTGTCCCTGCCTATTTCCTCGGGAATATCGGCGGGATACCTTGTCTCAATGTAGAAACGGTTCAAAAGGGCGCTCTTGCCTATCCACTGGGTAAAGGACTGATCCGTCAGCGCTGCCTGCTTGCAGAGCCATGTAAGATTGTGTCCGTCAAAAAGCTTCCTGTGCTTGTAAAGCAGGAACGCTTTCAGACTTTTCTCCATAGCCTGCTGACAGTGAAAGACTACCGGCTTTGCAAGCCTGCTGTCCTCTATGAGCCGCCTTGCCGACATTATATCAAGGCAGGCATGATAGAGCCAGTCGTAATACCGCTTGCTGTCTGTACTATGACTGCTGCTTCTGCTCATAAAGCAAATTCCCCTCGTTGTCTATTCTGTAGGCGAACGTGAAGTCGTCGTCCAGACACTCGTTCCAGTCGCTTACGGTGTAAGCGATAATGTCGCAGGGAACGGGACAGTCGGTCTTAAGCAGTATCTCCGTTTCAAGCTCGGAGACGTTTTCGTATTTGTCCTCCACCACCAGACAGAGCTTGAAGGACGTCAGCTCCTTGGCAGAGTTGGTTTTATATGATACGAGGAAGACTTGCAGCGGTTTGCACAGCTCCACTATCTCCTCGGTCATTTTTTTTATGATAGGGTCATTGTTCATAGTCAGTCTCCTTGTTTAAAGATGGATAAAACAAAATCGCGTCATGAAGGCTTAGTCCGCCCATAACGCGATCTTATCTTTCAGGGAGGGGCTTCCCCTGCCCCGGGTCGGACTTACTGATTATCCTCGATATACTTAACGATGTCGCCAACTGTCTTGATGCCCTCAACTGCTTCGTCGGGGATCTCAACGTCAAATTCTTCCTCAAGGCTCATTACCAGATCAACAACGTCCAGAGAGTCTGCACCCAGGTCGTCCTGAATGTTTGCGTTGGTGGTCACCTTGTCCTGCTCAACGTCAAGCTGCTCAACGATGATCTCCTTTACCTTATCGAATACCATTTTGATTGCCTCCGTTCATGATTATTTTTTATTTATAAAGCCCCCAGTGCAGGATACATATGCCGTCCGCACACCAGCTTTATAGTCTGACCTCAAACCGGCGGGATTCACCCTTCGATGAACTCACCGACTTTTCTAAATTTAGTATACCTTTCATTTAGCAAAACGTCAATATCTATTTTCAATTTTTTGTGTAGAGTTTTATATAAAAATTCGGCTATATTTTCAGCAGTTTGACCAATATCGTTGTGAGCGCCCCCTAAAGGCTCCTCTATGACCTTCTCTGCGACCCCTAATTCTATCATGTCCTCCGCTGTAATTTTCATTATATTGCAGGCTTCCTTCTCCTTGCCTGCGTCCTTCCACAGGATGGACGCAAAGCCTCTGGGAGAAATTACCGAATAGATGGAATTTTCCAGCACTGCCAGCTCGTCGCAGACTCCGAGGGCTAACGCCCCTCCGCTGCCGCCCTCTCCGAGAACCACGCTTATGATGGGGGTCTTTAATCTCATGAACTCCATGATGTCCCTTGCTATAGCTTCTCCCTGACCCCTCTTCTCAGCCTCTACGCCGCAGAATGCGCCGGGGGTGTCTATAAAGCATATTACGGGACGGTGGAACTTCTCTGCCTGCTTAGCGAGCCTGAGAGCCTTTCTGTAGCCCTCCGGATGGGGCATGGCGAAATTGCTCTCCTTGTTCTCGCTCAGATTCCTGCCCTTGACCTCGGCAATGACCGTGACTGGTATGCCGCTTATTGAGCCTATGCCGCCCATGATGGCTTTGTCATCACCGAAAAGCCTGTCCCCGTGCATTTCAAAGAACTCGTCAAAAATAAGGGGGATGTAGTCTCTTATTGTGGGACGTCCCTTGTGTCTTACCACTTCAAGACGTTCATAGGGGGTGAGTTTGTTTAGCTTTTCCATTATACTTCTCCCCCTTTGTGTAATTTAAGGATGTGAGCGATAGTGCGTCGCATGGACTTTCTCTCCACTATCATATCGGCGAAGCCGTGTTCAAGCATGAACTCGGCGGACTGGAAATCATCCGGAAGCCTTTGCTTGATAGTCCCCTCGATGACCCGGCGTCCTGCAAATCCGATAAGTACCTTTGGCTCTGCGATTATGATGTCTCCCAGCGATGCAAAGGAGGCTGTCACGCCGCCTGTGGTAGGGTCGGTCATAACGGTCATGTAAAGCAGTCCCGCGTCGCTGTGACGGGCGACTGCGCCGCTTGTCTTAGCCATCTGCATAAGGGAGACGATACCCTCCTGCATACGCGCTCCTCCCGATGCGGTGAACATTATCACCGGGAGCTTTTTCTCTGTGGCGTACTCAAATGCGCGGGTGATTTTTTCACCCACAACGCTTCCCATAGACGCCATCATGTAGCGGGAGTCCATGACTCCTATTACACAGCGTTCTCCTCTGATGGTACACTCTCCTGTTATGACAGCGTCCTTTAAGCCCGTGCTGTCACGGAGCGCCTGCTGCTTCGCCTCATAGTCGGGGAAGCCGATGGGGTTTGCGCTGAGCATATCAGCGTCAAACTCCTTGAAGCTGTCCTTGTCTGTTATGAGCTTCAGCCTTTCGGGAGCGGTGAGCCTTGAATGGTAGCCGCACTGGGGGCATACCTTAAGATTTTTCTCCAGTTCGTCCGTCATTATCACACCAAGACAGCGGGGACATTTAAAAAGCATATTTGCAGGCACCTGTACCGAGGAATCGGCGGCTTTGCTGTCTGCGCTTTCCTCCTCTGCGCTCCCGTTGAGACGGGTTTTTACTACATTGAAAAGGTCTTCAAGACCCATGGTAATTCAACTCCTTTATAAGAAAAAGATACGTCCTATGAAGAAAGCAACAATAAACAGCATGGCATATCTCCTGTCGACCTTGTTTTTGAATGTTATGAAAAATATAATTCCTAAGAAGGGAACAAGCACCGAAAGCAGAAGCGCCCACCAGTATTTTCTGAAAAAGTCTCCGTAGCTGTTTATATCAGACTGTGTGCTGCTGTAATTGAAACCGGTATGCTTCTGATAGGGCTGAAAATTTCCGTTATTGGCGTAAGGATTGTTATTCTGCTGCGGGGGTGTCTGATATGGACTGAAATTTCCGTTATTGGCATAGGGGTTATTGCTTTTCTGCTGAGGCGGCGACTGATAAGGCGTAAAGCTCCCGTTGTCCGCATAAGGATTGGGACTGTTATTCTGCTGCGGGTGTTTATTGCCGGCTATGAAATTTCCGTTCGCGTCAAAGAGGTGGGCAACGTCAGGGGGAATGTTGATCTGCTTATTCTGCTGTCCCTGCCCGGATTCTCTGTTTGCACCTGTACCGTATCTGCCTACGGTATTGTTTTGCTCGTCATGCACCTTGATGTCCGGCATTTCGGGACGGCCCGGGTAGATCTCCTCCATCTGCACATCGGGAATGATCTCCCGCACGGCAGGCTGCTCCTGCGGGTAGTCGGATGGGTCGTAATTATATAATGCGCTTATATCGCCTTCATCGGGAAGTCTGTATCCGCAGGAAAGACATTCACCGTTTTTTAGCTTGCTCTGACAAAGGGGACATCTTTCTGCTGCCACAGACTCACCTCCTATTTTACTCTTCTTCCCAAGTAACCGATATCGTAATTGCCCTCTTCAAAGACGGGGTCTCTTATAAGGGAAAGCTGGAAGTCGATGTTGGTATCCACGCCCTCTACGATGAACTCTGCAAGAGCCCATTTCATCTTTGCGATGGCTTCCTCTCTTGTGGGAGCGTACACTATCAGCTTTGCTATCATGCTGTCATAATAGGGAGTGATGGTGTATCCCTGATAAGCGGAGCTGTCGATGCGTATGCCGGGGCCTCCAGGGATATGCAGTGCGTTTATCCTGCCGGGGCTTGGACGGAAATTCAGAGCAGGATTTTCCGCATTGATACGGCACTCAATAGAGTGTCCCTTGATGTGGATGTCCTCCTGAGAATAGGGAAGCTCCTTGCCCGCGGCGATCTTTATCTGCGCCTTTACAAGATCCACTCCCGTCACAAACTCGGTGATGGGATGCTCAACCTGTATACGGGTGTTCATTTCCATGAAATAAAAGTTCTGGTCGTTGTCTACTAAAAACTCAATAGTGCCTGCGTTGTAGTATCCGCAGACCTTTGCCGCTGTCACGGCGGCTCTGCCCATACGCTCACGGAGCTGGGGGGTCATTATAACGGAGGGACTCTCTTCAAGCACCTTCTGGTTGCGGCGCTGCATGGAGCAGTCCCGCTCGCCAAGATGGATGACGTTCCCCTGCTTGTCGGCAAGTATCTGGAACTCGATATGCTTGGGGTTCACGATAAACTTTTCCATGTATATGCTGTCGTCACCAAAAAAATTCAGAGCCTCCTGCTTTGCGGCGGTGATCTGGTTTTCCAGGTCCTCCATCTTCTCAACAAGACGGATACCTCGTCCGCCGCCGCCTGCGGATGCCTTTACCATAAGGGGAAAGCCTATCTCCTCTGCAAGAGCCTTTGCCTCCTCCATGGATCCTACCGCTCCGTCGCTTCCCGGAATGACGGGGACGCCTGCATTTTTCATGGCGGACTTTGCCGCTGCCTTGTCTCCAAGCATTTCAATGGACTCGGGAGCGGGACCTATAAAGTTTATGCCGCACTTTCCGCAGTTGCGGGCGAAGGACGCATTCTCGGAAAGAAATCCGAAGCCCGGATGGACTGCGTCTGCGCCTGTTATCTCGCAGGCTGCAAGTATCTCCTTTTCGTTAAGGTAGCTGTCCTTTGTAGCGGGACCGCCTATGCAGACTGCCTCGTCCGCTATCTGAGCGTGGAGGGCTGTTCTGTCCGCAGTGGAGAACACCGCAACGGTTTTAAGACCCAGCTCACGGCAGGCACGTATTACTCTTACAGCTATCTCGCCGCGATTGGCGATAAGTACCTTTTTAAACATTTTTTATTTGCTCCTTGAATACGGAATACTACTTGATGGCAAAGGATATCTCCGCCGATACGGCTTTTTCGCCGTCCACTGTGGCGATGGCTTTTCCCACGCCTACGGGTCCCTTGACCTTGATGATCTCCACTTCGATGCGGAGGGTGTCACCCGGCACTACCTGACGGCGGAACTTTGCTTCCTTGACCCCGCCGAAAAATCCTATCTTGCCCTTGTTCTCCGGCATGGCGAGCATTGCAACTGCTCCTGCCTGAGCGCACATCTCCAGCATGAGAACGCCGGGGACTACGGGGTAGTCGGGGAAATGTCCCTTAAACCAGAATTCGTCCTGCTTCATGTGCTTTGTTGCCACTACACGCTTGCCCACTTCCATCTCCTCAATGGTGTCTATCAGCAGAAAGGGGTCGCGGTGGGGGATTATTTCTTTTATCTGTTCCTGATCCATTAACGGCATGATGCTTCCTCCAATTACTTGATTATCATTATGGGCTGATCGTATTCAACAGGGTCGCCGTTCTTCACAAGTATCTCGGTGACGGTGCCGTCGAAGTCGCTCTGTACCTCGTTCATAAGCTTCATGGACTCGATTATCATAAGCACGTCTCCCTTTTTCACCTGCTGTCCCACCTTTACAAAAGGGGGCTTGTCGGGAGCGGATGCTGCATAGAATGTTCCCACTATAGGAGCCTTCACCACATTTCCGTCAGGAACTGCAGTACCTTGTACTACAGACTGCTCGGGCACTTCTGCTCCGGGCGCAAACGGCATCGGAGGCATACCGCCCTGAACTGCAAAGGGCGGAGGAGGCATCATACCTCCCATAGGTGGAGGCGGGGGCGGGGGCGGACATTTTTTGCCCTTGATGGTAATTACCTTGCCCATTTCGTTTATGGTTATCTCACTGAGATCCTTTTCCTTGACGATATCCGCAAGCTTTTCTATCGTTTCCAGCTCTATGCCGTAGATCTTATCACTCATGGTAATTCTCCTTTAAGCCTTGTATTTCTTTATACAAATCGTTGCGTTGTGTCCGCCGAAGCCCAGACTGTTTGACAGGGCTGCATTTACGGTCATGTTCCGTCCGCCCTCTGTGCAGTAGTCAAGGTCGCATTCGGGGTCGGGAACTTTATATCCCCGGGTGACATGGACATAGTCGTTCTGAACGGACAGGGCAGTAACTATGGCTTCAACAGCTCCCGCTGCTCCCAGAAGATGTCCTGTCATGGACTTGGTGGAGTTGATAGCCACCTTGCGGGCTTTTTCCTCGCCAAGAGCCTTTTTGATAGCGATGGTCTCGTACTTGTCGTTAAGACCCGTTGATGTCCCGTGAGCGTTGATGTAGTCGATGTCCTCCGCTTTCAGACCCGCTTCGGTGTAGGCGTGTATCATGCCCTGAGCGGCGGCGTCTCCCTCGGGGGAGGGGCTTGTCATATGGTAAGCGTCCCCTGTTGCTCCGTAGCCTGCGATCTCGGCGTAAATTTTTGCTCCTCTGGCTTTTGCGTGTTCAAGCTCTTCAAGGACAAGAGCGCCGCAGCCTTCTCCAAGGACGAAGCCGTTTCTTTCGGCGTCAAAGGGGATAGAGCATCTTTCAAGGTCGTCCGAGCGGGTAAGGGCTTTCATGTTGTTGAAGCCTGCAAGAGCGAATTTGCCCACGCAGGATTCTGCTCCGCCTGCGATACAGACGTCAAGATAGCCGTCCTTTATTTTTCTGAACGCCTCTCCTATAGCGTGTGTGGAGGAAGCGCAGGCTGTTGTTGTACAGTAGTTGTCCCCCTTGAAGCCTGTGCGCATTGCAATTGTTCCTGCTGCCATGTTTCCGATCATCATGGGGACATAGAAAACGGAAATTCTGTCCGGACCCTTTTCAAGGAATTTGTCATACTCCTGCAGAGTAAGGTTCAGACCTCCGATGCCAACGCCGAAGATGACGCCTGCACGGAAGGGGTCGATGTCTTTGAAGTCGGTGCCGCTGTCTTTCATGGCGTCCATGGCGGCGACTACGGAGAACTGTGTGAAGCGGTCCATGCGGCGGGCTTCCTTTTTGTCAATGTACTCCTCGCAGGAGAAGCTCTCTGCTCTTGCGGCGATCTTCACGTCAAAGTCATCGCCTACGATATCGTTTATAAGACTGAATCCATGCTTTCCGGCTTTAAGGCTGTTCCAGAAGTCCTCGATGGTATTTCCCACCGGGGAGACTACGCCCATTCCGGTAATAACTACTCTTTTCATATATAAATTACTATCCTTTCTTTATTATTCGTGTCCTTAAGGGGACGCCCTCTATCGCAGGGCTTCCCCTCTTGAAAACAGTCCACCGGACTGTTTTCAAGGTTTAATATTCTTGCTTTGGCAGGGGACGCCCTCACTTGCAGGGCGTCCCCTCTTCAAAAACAGTGCAGTGGAGTGTTTTTG
>JAFLUI010000108.1 GCA_022508825.1 Oscillospiraceae bacterium | reverse complement strand
GTTGACCGTCCTATCCGTCCGCTTTTCCCCAAGGACATGAGAAATGACGTTTCCGTTGTTATGACCGTCCTTTCCGTTGACCCCGACCACTCTCCCGAAATTTGCGGCATGATCGCTACATCTGTGGCTATCTCCATTTCAGATATCCCCTGGAACGGTCCTATCGGCGGCATCAGCGTTGGTCTTGTGGATGGTGAGATCGTCCTCAATCCTACTCTTGAGCAGAGAGAGAAGTCCGATCTTAACCTTACCGTTGCAGGTACTATGGAAAAGATCGTCATGATCGAAGCAGGCGCTAACGAGGTTGACGACGACACAATGCTGGACGCTATCCTCAAGGGTCATGAGGAGATCAAGAAGATGGTATCCTTTATCTCTGACATCCAGAAGGAGATAGGCAAGAAGAAGTTTGAATTTGAGTCTATGGAGGTTGACCACGACCTGTTTGACGCTATCGAAGAGTTAGTGGGCGAAAAGGTCAAAGTCGCTCTTGATACAAATGACAAGAATATCCGTGAGGAGAGACTCAATCCTATCAAGGACGAGGTGCATGAGAAGTTTGACGAGCAGTATCCCGACAAGATCCCTATGATAGACGAGTGCATTTACAAGCTCCAGAAGAAGATAGTAAGAAACTGGCTCTACGAGGGCAAGCGTGTTGACGGCAGAGGCATCGACGAGATACGTCCTCTTGCTGCCGAGGTAGGCGTTCTCCCGAGAGTACACGGTTCCGGACTCTTCACAAGAGGTCAGACACAGGTTCTCACCATCGCAACACTGGGTCCTGTAAGCGATTCCCAGAGAATCGACGGTCTTGATGAAGAGGACACCAAGAGATATATGCATCACTACAATTTCCCCTCCTACTCTGTAGGTGAGACAAAGCCCAGCAGAGGTCCCGGACGCCGCGAGATCGGTCACGGCGCTCTTGCGGAAAGAGCTCTGGAGCCTGTTATCCCTCCTGTTGAGGAGTTCCCATACGCTCTCAGACTGGTTTCCGAGGTGCTTTCCTCCAACGGTTCCACCTCTCAGGGTTCTATCTGCGGCTCCACGCTGGCTCTTATGGACGCAGGTGTGCCTATCAAGGCTCCTGTTGCGGGAATTTCCTGCGGTCTTATCACAAGAGATGACGGCAGCTTCATGACAATGGTGGATATCCAGGGTCTCGAGGACTTCTTCGGAGACATGGACTTCAAGGTAGGAGGTACTCACAAGGGTATCACTGCTATCCAGGTAGATATAAAGGTAGACGGACTTACTCCCGAGATCATCAAGGAGGCATTTGCAAAGACTCACAAGGCAAGGGACTACATCCTTGACGAGATCATGCTTAAGGCTATCCCTGCTCCAAGACCTGAGGTGGGCAAGTACGCTCCCAAGATGCTCCAGACCAAGGTTCCCGTTGACAAGATCCGTGAGGTCATCGGTCAGGGCGGAAAGGTCATTCAGAAGATCTCTGCTGACTGCGGCGTCAAGATCGACATCAACGACGACGGAAACGTATTTATCTCCGGCATCGACATGGAGAACGCAAAGAAGGCTCTCCAGATCGTGGAGACCATTGCAAACGATCCCGAGATCGGAGCTATCTACAAGGGCAAGGTTGTCCGCATAATGAACTTCGGTGCATTTGTTGAGATCGCTCCCGGCAAGGACGGTCTTGTACACATTTCCAAGCTGGACAAGCAGCGTGTTGAAAGCGTTGAGGACGTTGTTTCCATCGGCGACGAGATCGTAGTAAAGGTCATGGAAATCGACAGTCAGGGCAGAATCAACCTGTCCAGAAAGGACGCTCTTGCTGATATCGAGGCAAAGAGAAACGGCTGATATATCTGATATGAAAATATTAAGACCGGTACTTTTGAGTGCCGGTCTTTTTGCATATGAATAATTTGTAAACTTGTATAAAATATGTTGACAAGTAATGTTACATAATGTATAATTGTTAATGTAAACGAACAAATTTTCCATAAATGGATTTGGAGGGAGCTTATATGGAAAAACAATTTTTCAGGGATGTTATTTCAGAAGAGGAAAAGGAGTCATATATATCAAAGCTGACTGACGAGCTTCCGCTGCTGCGGGTGAAAGCAGGAATCTCGCAGGATGAGCTTGCAGGGCTTCTGGGTGTTTCCCGTCAGACATACGGCTCCATCGAGCGCAGGGACAGACCTATGAGCTGGAATACTTATCTTTCCCTGATCTTCTTTTTTGACAACAAAACCGAAACGCACAGTATTTTAAGGTCAATGGAGGCGTTTCCTCATAAGTTCATCAGTGCTATAAACGCTGAGGAAACCGCTCCGGAGGAGATCATGTCAAAAATACACGAGGATTATCCGGAGGTGCTTGACAAGCTCGATGACCATGCTATAAATTCTATTAGAACACTTATAATGATAGAATATGCAAGATGCACCAATCAGCCGGGGGAGGCTGTTGTAAGGTCATTTAACGGGATGAACTTTATGAGATCATCTCCGAGAAATAATAAGGTAGATGACGCATTGAAAAAAATAAAGGGGAAAGCTGATGAGGAAGATAGACAGCGGTAAGCTCATGGCTGGCGAATTTGTCCGGAAGTACAGGCTTACGGAGGTGACCTCTGCCTGCCTTGAAAAAATTCTGGAGCAGATGGGATATACAATTGCAAATTTTGGCAGCAACGAAGCCTCCGACACCATCATCAGTGAGCTGAAGCTGAGAAGCTATGCCGACAACACAAGGGGCTTTACATATGCTGACAGCAACTACCGGATAGTATTCATTGACGAGGGTCTGTCCGAGGAGGAAAGAAGGATAGTTCTTGCCCATGAAACGGGACATATCCTGTGCGGACATTTCGGGGCAGTCCCGGTCATCGGAAATGATGTTATGGAGGAATACGAAGCAAACGAGTTTGTCCACTGGCTTCTGAATCCGAATATATTTGTCAGGGCGAAGGCTGGGATAGTCCGTCATAAAATAATTACTGCTGTATGCGCGGTTTCTCTGGCGATTGCTGCTGTAATCGGTGTATTTGCTGTAAAAATGACAGAGGAGCGCATCTATTACGGGGAATATTATGTAACCGCATCCGGTTCCAAATACCATGTATCCGACTGCAGGATAATAAAGGACAAGTCAAATACAAGGCGTCTTACAAAGGAGGACATGGAGTTGGGAAAATACGATCCCTGCGAGGTTTGTATCCCGCAGGATTAAAATAATTTCAGAAACGGTTTTAGAAGATATGATAACCGCATAGATTGTGGTATTATATAATTTAATTTTAACGTAAAGGGGAAGTCTTTATGAGAAGATCAGTAAAAGTATTAACATCATTATTGCTTGCGGCATTGTTTGCAGCTGCGCCGTTAGCGGTTCCGGAAACCGGCTTTCCGGAAATGTCAATTACGGCAGAAGCGGCAAGTAAGCTTTCTGCTCCTGCAAATGTAAAAGCCGAAACTACTGCAAATTCAATAACGTTAAAATGGGATGCTGTCAAAGGTGCAGACGGTTACAAGGTATATATGTATGATGAAAAGGAAGAAAAATTTGTCAAATATAAAACCACTTCATCCACATCATGCAAGGTGACAGATCTGTCTAAAAACAAAAAATACTATTTCAAAATTGCTACGCTTACTCAGAGCGGGAGCAAGGTGACCGAGCATGAGTCTACTAAAAAGATATCTGCAACTACAAAATCAAGTGATTATCCTGCTCCTCCATCGGCAAATTATACTGGTTTTGCTACAGTCGGAGGTAAAAAATATTATTATGAAAACGGCAAAATCGTTGTAGGTAAAACCAAAAAAATCGGAGATAAAATTTATCTTTTTTCAAACAGTGGTGCTTTGCTTACAAATGGTATTTATACTGTAAACGATAATAAATACTCTGTTGATAAAAACGGAGCGGTAGCTTGTAATCAATGGGTTGGTCAGAAAAAAACTGAAAATCAATATGATTATTATTATGCAGAAAAGACAGGTAAAATAACAACATATTCTATTTATAAAAAAGTATCATCTTCTGTGATATCTATTCCTGTATGTAATTTGTATGTTGATGGCATTAAAGCTAATGAAAGTATGCTTCCTAAAGGAGCTTCTATTCTTGGAAACTATTATAAAATAAATAATGACTATTATTTTATTGAATCATACAACATGGTAACAGTAAATTCAGTAACAAACAAATATTTAGGCGGATTTAGCAGTACAGCTTTATACGATATTGGAAGTAAAAAAAGTTATGGCGATTTTTATGGAATGCTTAATGCTGATAAAATGGGAAAATGCAGTGGAAAATTATTTAACAGTACTGATAACTGCGTATATTATTTTGACGGAAAAGGTGGTCAGTTAACAAAAAGTGCAGCTAATTCTCTGGTTATAACACAAAAAAAGGTTGAGAAAAATAGCGTTGGAGGAGTAGACTATACAATATCAGCATATAATAATTCAAGTAAAGACATAAAATATATTTACTTCAATGTGTATGTCAAAAATGCAGTAGGGGATACTGTGAGCTGTGATATAACTCATAAAAAGAGTTTTTATCTTAAAGTTACAGGACCGTTTAAAGCACATACAGCTGATATATTTGGTTGGGATGCATTCATGTACAATTATTCTGCCAAAGATGTAGTTATTTCATCTGCTGAAATAGAATATATGGATGGGACAAAGTCAACTATTTCAGGAAATAAAATTACAGTTTTATAAAAAGGAATGGTTGTTGGTAGCAGTAAAAAGCAAATATTGGGAATCCAATCCATTATCAATCAGAGTATACAAAGATTGTAGATATAACAAGTAGTGAAGCTTCTTTGAAACATAAATATTCAGTTATTTTTAAGGCAGAGACTCACCGTAATGCGGTGGGTCCCTGCCTTTTAATATTCTCCAGCACATCTGTTCAATAAAATTATGTTCTTTTTCTTATAATATGGTTGAAATTGTCCGCGATATAGTGTATAATAAATAATGATTTATTTTTTGTAAAGGAGTAGTTGAAATGTACAACGATATTATGGATACCATCGGCTTTGTAGCCTCTGTTGATCCCGAGGTAGGAGAGGGCATGAAAAAGGAGCTGGCAAGACAGAGAAGAAATCTTGAGCTTATTGCAAGCGAAAATCTCGTTTCTCCTGCTGTCATGGCAGCTATGGGTTCGGTGCTCACAAACAAGTACGCTGAGGGCTATCCCGGGAAGCGTTACTACGGCGGCTGTGAATGTGTAGACATCGTGGAAAATATCGCTATAGAGCGTGCGAAAAAGCTTTTCGGAGCAGGATTTGCAAATGTACAGGCTCATTCGGGAGCTCAGGCGAATACGGCTGTATATTTTGCCCTCCTTGAACCGGGCGATACTGTCCTTGGTATGAGCCTTGCTCACGGCGGACACCTTACACACGGCTCTCCTGTAAATCTTTCCGGCAAATACTTTAACTTTGTTTCCTACGGTCTCGGTGACGACGAGACTATCGACTATGGCAAGGTAGAGGCTCTTGCTAAGGAAAACAAGCCCAAGCTTATCGTTGCGGGTGCGTCCGCTTATCCCAGACTTATAGATTTCCCCAAGCTTCGTGAGATCGCTGACTCCGTTGGCGCTTATCTCATGGTGGATATGGCTCACATTGCGGGTCTTGTTGCTGCGGGAGTTCATCCATCGCCCGTTCCTTACGCTCATGTAACTACTACAACTACTCACAAGACCCTCAGAGGTCCCAGAGGCGGACTTATCCTCACAAATGACGAGGAGCTTGCCAAGAAGATAAACAAGGCTGTTTTCCCGGGTATTCAGGGAGGTCCTCTCATGCACGTTATCGCTTCCAAGGCAGTGTGCTTCGGAGATGCTCTCAAGCCAGAGTTCAAAGAGTACGGCAAAAAGGTAGTAGAGAACGCTCAGGCTCTTGCAAAGGGCCTGGTAAGCAGGGGATTTAATTTGGTTTCAGGCGGTACTGACAACCATCTCATGCTTGTTGACCTGCGTCCCTTTGACATTACGGGAAAAGAGCTGGAGCACCGTCTTGACGAGGTGTATATCACTGTCAATAAAAACGCTATCCCCAATGACCCACAGAGTCCGTTTATCACAAGCGGTGTAAGAATCGGCACTCCTGCTGTTACGAGCCGGGGTCTTGGTGTGGACGACATGGAGAAGATCGCTGAATTTATCTTCCTTACTGCTAAGGATTTTGAAAATAAGGCTGATGAGATCCGCGCGGGGGTAAACGAGATCTGCGCACGGTATCCTCTTTATGAATAACTGTAAATATGTTTTTAGGGTATATGTATAATTCTCTTTTATTATTCTAAAAATGGAGTGAAAAAATGGATACAAATGGATTAACGGTACAATTTTTCAGACAGCCAAGATATTATGATAGTTTTTCCTGTATAGGCGGAAAATGTCCAATGAGCTGCTGCTGTGAATGGCGTGTGGATTGGACAAAGGAAGAGATGGAAAAGCTGAAAAATGCTGAGTGTTCTGAGAATTTAAAGTCTATCATGGCAGATGCATTTGAAGAAAACGGCAATATATACAAGATCAAACTGAATGATCAGAAAAAATGTCCGTTTTTGACAGAGGATATGCTCTGCTCTGTTCAGAAAGAACTTGGAGAGGAGTATCTTTCAAGAACCTGTAGGTACTATCCAAGAAAGTCCATAGTGAGCGGCAATACGGTTCTGAATTACTGCAATCTTTCATGCTGTCGTGTTATGGATGTATTGTGCAGTGATAAGGATTGCATGATACTTGAAAATTCCCGTTCCAGAAGTAAAAAAATTTGGAAGGCAAGATTGGACACAGAGACTGATCTTATAAATCATCCGGAGCTTAAATACCGTAAGCAGCTTTTTGAATTTTTTTATGAACTGATCGAAGATGATTCTCGCAGTATTGAAACCTCTGTTATTTTAGGTGCGCTTGCGGCGCAAAGTCTGACAAATGTGATTCAAAAAGGCGCTTATGACCGTATTCCTGAATATATCAAAGATATCAAAAAACAGATCGAAAACCCGGAGCAAACAGAAAAATTAGAAGCATTTAAGCCAAAGCCGGAAATAAGAGTTGGATTTGATATCAGGCTTGAACATCTGATCGTCAAATCAAGTATGTATGGATATATCATAGAAAACGGAAATTTAAGTCTTGACAAATTTCTGAGGGGAGAAGAAAAATTTTATCAGGATTATGCTGACAGACCCTTTGCATTAAGAAATATTGCTTTGAATTTAATGTTGGAATGCAATATGCCTTTCCGTGATCTGAAGTTTAATTTGTTTGAAAATTATTGTTATTTTGTTGCCGCTGTTTCTGCCATTAAATATGTTGCTGCGTCAATTTATGCGAGAGGCGGCAATGATCCGGACAATAATTTTAAGATAGCATCAGCATATGTCAGCCGTTCATTTTCACATAATGATTCACAGGTAGGAATTGTTATTAAGCTACTTAAAATTTTTAATTGTACATCCCCTGCATATATTTCTACGATAATTAAATGACTTCACAAATACATACAATAAATTTAGTCAAAAGGCGATGATACAATGACTTCACCTCTGGCGGACAGAATCCGTCCAAAGACTCTTGACGATGTGGTGGGACAGTCCCACTTGCTGGGAGAGGGGAAGCCTCTCCGCAGGATAATTGAAAGCGGACAGATACCCAACATGATCTTTTACGGAAGCTCCGGCATCGGAAAAACTACCGTGGCAAGAATCATTGCCGAAAATGCGGGAATGAAGCTCCACAAGCTTAACGGGACGTCCGCGTCAATTTCCGATATCAAGGACGTTATTGCCGATACGAACACCATTGACGGCATAAACGGCGTCCTGCTGTATCTGGACGAGATACAGTATCTGAACAAAAAGCAGCAGCAGTCCCTGCTGGAGTATATCGAAAACGGACAGGTCACGCTTATTGCTTCCACAACGGAAAATCCCTACTTTTATGTTTACAATGCCATCATAAGCCGTTCCACGGTGTTTGAGTTCAAGCCGCTGACGGCAGAGGAGCTTGTCCCGGCGATAAACAGGGCGTTCCGTATTGCTGCGGACGATCTGGGTATCACCGTCAAGGTGGAAAAGGGTGCAGTGGAGCACATCGCAAACGGCTGCGGGGGAGATGTGAGGAAGTCCATCAACACTGCTGAGCTGTGTGTGCTTTCCTCTGCAAGCGCCTCGGGGGAGATAGTTATAAAAAAAGAGACCGCCGAGATACTTACACAGCGCAGCAATATGCGGTATGACCGTGACGGCGATTCTCATTATGATATTTTGTCTGCTCTGCAGAAGTCCATACGGGGCTCTGACGAAAACGCCGCGCTCCATTACGCTGCAAGGCTTATGGAAGCAGGGGACATTATTTCCCTTTCACGCAGGCTCCTTGTTATCGCGGCTGAGGACATAGGTCTTGCATATCCGCAGGCGATACCGATAGTAAAAGCCTGCGTGGACAGCGCCATGCAGCTTGGACTTCCCGAAGCGAGGATACCTCTTGCAGAGGCGGTGATACTTCTTGCCACCGCTCCCAAGTCAAATTCTGCAAAAATGGCGATAGACGCTGCACTGGAGGATGTCCGGACACGGGAGTGCGGGGATTTCCCCAGACATCTGCAGAACAAGCATTTTGACGGGGAGGGGGCTGCTGTAAAGGGACAGCATTATCTTTATCCTCATGATTATCCAAACCATTATGTAGAGCAGCAGTATCTGCCCGATCCTATCAAGGACAGGATCTATTACGAATACGGGGAGAACAAGACCGAGCAGGCGGCGAAGCAGTACTGGCAGAAAATAAAGCGATAAATTATCATTTACAAGACTGAGCCTTGACCCTTATCTACCCCCCACCGTCAGAAAGCGCAAATTGTTTATCATGCTTTAGCCCCCTATCAAGGG
>JAFLUI010000107.1 GCA_022508825.1 Oscillospiraceae bacterium | reverse complement strand
GTTAAAAAAAGCTTTGACATTTCAAAAATACGTGAATATAATGTAGAAGCAGGGCGTCCTGATACAATTACCGAAAAAAAGCTTGAGATTATCAAAAATTTCGGAGCTACAAGGATCTCGGTAAATCCGCAGACAATGAACAATAATGTACTTAAAGCCATCGGCAGACGCCATACGGCAGAGGATACGGAGGAGGCTTTCCGAGCCGCCCGCAGACTTGGCTTTGACAACATAAACATGGACACCATTGCAGGTCTGCCCACGGACACTCCCGAGGGCTTCCGACATACTATCGAAACGCTCTGCAAGCTTGATCCCGAAAGTATAACCATTCACACGCTGACGGTGAAAAGAGCGTCCGGACTGTTTTCCAGGCAGGACCGGGAGATCGACAGCCGCACAGCCGAAATGGTGGACTTCGGTCAGAAAAAACTGCTTGATACGGGGTACATCCCCTACTACCTCTATCGGCAGAAAAACACGGTGGATAACCTTGAAAATGTCGGCTTTGCCAAGCAGGGTCACGAGTGCCTCTACAACATCTATATAATGGAAGAGGCACAGACGATCCTCGCCGCAGGGGCGGCAGGCTCCACAAAGCTTGTGAACACCGATACAGGAAAGATCGAAAGGCTGTTCAATTACAAGTTTCCGTATGAGTACATTTCAAGGTATGACAGGATGATGGAGAAAAAATCGGGCATAATTAAATTTTTTGATAATTTTAAGGAGGAATCACTATGAGCTTTAATTTTGACGGTCTGGTATCAGGCGCAAAGGACGTTTTTGACAAGGCAGCGGCTAAGGCAGGAGAGGCTATCGACTACTCTAAAAATCAGATAGACCGCAGTCAGATGCGTATCAAGGTAAAGGAGCTTTACGGCAAGCTGGGAAAGATCTGCTATGATATGCACGAAAACGGAGATGATCGTACAGGCGAGATGAAAAAAGTCATCGGCGAAATAAAGGAGCTTAATGACAAGCTTAACGAAAAGGATGACTCTGTAAACTTAAAGAAAACCAAGGAGTGTCCTTTCTGCGAAACATCTAACGACGCTGCAAACGCTTACTGCACAAAGTGCGGAGAAAAGCTTTGATAGACTATGAAGAAAAATGACATCTACACTACTGAAATAACGGGCATGACAGCGGAAGGAAACGGAGTGGGGCGGATAGACGGCATTGCTGTTTTCGTCCCACATACCGCTGTGGGGGATGTTATTTCCTGCAGGATCGTCAAGACTGCCAAAAGCTATGCTTACGGCATCATTGACAGTATAGAGGAGCCTTCTCCCGACCGCATAGAAAGCGGCTGTCCTGTTTCAAAAAAATGCGGAGGGTGCAGCTTCCGCCATATACGCTATTCCGCCGAGCTTGAAATAAAGGACAAGCTTGTGCGGGATGCTTTTTTGCGCATCGGCGGCTTTGACAGTATACCCTTTGAAGATATCTGCGGCGGCGAATCTGACTTCTACCGCAACAAGGCGCAATACCCCGTTGCGGAGCAGGAGGGCATGGCTGTCTGCGGATTTTATTCAAGGCGGAGCCATCGGGTCATTCCTTTTACAAGCTGTAAGCTTCAGCCGGGGATATTCGGAGAAATTGCAGAGTTCTGTCTTGAATTTATAAACGATAAAAAAATACCCGCCTACAATGAGGAAAATTGCAGGGGGGTAATTCGTCATATCTATATAAGACGGGGCTTTCACTCGGGAGAGATAATGCTCTGTCTTGTGGTCAAAGATGAGAGCAAAAGTGACGAACTTTCCGGACTGGCGGAAGCGGCAAGAAAAAATTTCCCGGACATTGTGTCCGTTATTATGAATGTAAATCCTAAAAATACGAATGTAATTCTGGGAGAAAAAAATATCACTCTGTCAGGCAGCGGGGAAATCACAGATATCCTATGCGGAAAGAAGATCACTCTTTCCCCAATGTCCTTTTATCAGGTCAACACTGCCATGGCGGAGCGTCTCTATGGATGCGCTATGGAATATGCGGATCTGACGGGGAATGAGACCGTCCTTGACCTTTACTGCGGAGCAGGTACGATAGGACTTTCCTTTTCGGACAGGGCAGGAAAGATCATCGGCTGCGAGATCGTCCCCGAGGCGGTGGAAAATGCAAAGCGGAACGCTGAAATAAATGGGGTCTCCAATGCAGAATTTTACTGCGGGGACGCAGGTCAGCTTGCAAAAAAGCTTGCAGACGAGGGTATTGCTCCGGACGTTGCGGTGATAGACCCTCCGCGGAAAGGCTGTGACACGCTTACCTTGGACAGTCTGGTGAGGATGTCCCCCAAAAAGATCGTGATGATCTCCTGCGATCCTGCCACTGCTGCAAGAGATGCGAAATATCTTTCCGGGCAGGGGTATAAACCCACGCGGGCACGGGCGTTTGATCTTTTCCCGAGGACGGGTCATGTTGAAACGGTTGTCCTGCTTTCCAAGGGAGAGATCGAGTCGAAAAAGGTAAGGGTGGAGTTCTCTCTGGAGGACATGGATATGTCCGGTTTCCAGAAAGGCGCTACCTATGGGGAAATCAAAGCGTATGTGTTAGAAAAGTACCATTTTAAGGTATCCAGCCTTTATATCTCTCAGGTAAAGCGCAAGTGTGGTTTGGATGTGGGACAGAATTATAATCTGCCCAAATCAGAGAATGCGAAGCAGCCACAGTGTCCGCCGGATAAAGAGAAGGCGATCATGGAGGCATTGAGGCATTTTAGGATGATTAAATGAATGCGTTTGTCAATAGTTGGAATATGTGGAAGGGATAGATATTAATATGATTGAATTGCGGGACTATCAAAAGACAGCAGTTGAAAAAATCTGTGATTTTTTCAACTCGGACAAACATAAAGCTAAATTATACTTGTCTACAGGAGTTGGAAAAACTGCAATCATTGTATCAGCCTTGCAAGTAATAATATCAAATAAAAGTAATATATCAATAGCAATTTTGACGAGTCGTCATGAAATTTCCAATCAAACTAAATCGCTTATGATGGAAGTAAATGTTGACATAAGTATTGCGTCAAGTATTAAAGAGTTTTCTGAACAAAAAGTGTTGATTACAACATATCAAGATGTTATTAAGAGTCAGTCAAATTTGAGTGCATTTGATTTAGTTATTTGTGATGAAGCGCATTTTATAAAAATAGAAGAACATATGCAATCATTATTTATAGAACATACTAAATTTTTAGGTGTTTTACAGCAAATAGAGTCATCTGATAATTGGTTTAATGATTCTGAATGTTTGTTTTCCTACATGATTCAAGATGCTGTTAGGGATGGATATAGCATATATGTTAGAGAACGTGAATTCATACAACGATTCTTTATTAAATTGTTGAATTATCAAGGATACATAAATATATTAAATGATGTAAAAATATCAGGTAGTAATAAAAATTTGCGCCCAGACATTATAGCTGAAAAAAATAAAGAAACAGTAGTAATTGAAGTAAAAGCCTATAGAGGAATACATAATTCAAAGGTGATTATTAATAATGCTTTAAGGCAGATCTTGGATTATAAAAAAGAAATATTGCTATATAATAAAAATAAAAAATTTACATTTATTATTGTGTTACCATGTGAAATAGATGAGAAAGTAAAAAGTGAAATTTATGAGCAATTTGATGTAATTATATGGGATATTGGAAATTTGATATATTTATGTGAAGAAAATAAAGAGCTTCTTCAGTTATTATTTGGTAATATCACATATTCATCTATGAACTTAAAGGCAAAGAAACCATTAGGTTCGAAAAATGATGAAAAGATTATTAATATATTAAGTGAATCGGAAGATCATTCTTCAGATCATTATATAGAGGAATTGAAAAAGTGCAAACCTGGTAAATCAAATAAAGCAGATAAAAAATATGAAAGTATTTGTACAAATATAATAAAATATCTTTTTGGGACAGAGTTTTATCGCACTGAAGAACAGTATAACACTGGTGATGAAATGTTTCGAATGGATTTATTGTGCTCATTAAAAGGAACTACAGAATTTTGGAGATTTCTGATCTCTTTTTATAAAACAAAATTTGTAGTTTTTGAGTACAAAAATTATTCGGATTTTATACCGCAAAATCTAATATACATAACTGAAAAATACTTGTTCCCTGTTGCACTAAGAAATGTTGCTTTTATAATTTCACGAAGAGGGTTTGATTCTAATGCTGAAGCGGCAGCATTAGGATGCCTAAGAGAGAACGGCAAATTAATTATTAGCATTACTGATGAAGATTTAGTAAAAATGTTAGTAATGAAGAAAAATGGTGAAGAACCATCTGATTATCTTTTAGATAAGGTTGAACAATTTTTAATGTCAGTAAGTAAATGATTGCAGTATTGCTTTGAGGTTTATCTAAAGATTATTCTGAAAAGAATATTGACATTACAGAAACAAATTTTATATTTATCATGGAATTTATAGGAATGATTATGTGGTTGTATTGTTAACCCTTGAGGTTAGTGACATGAATGTTTTGGGAAAAACTTCGATATAGTAATATATAAAATAGTTAGGCTAATAAAATAAATATTGACATGGAGGGGAGAGTAGTTGCTCAATGAAAAAATGAAATCTGTTGCTATGGCGATAGAAGAAGTAATAATTAATATATTACAAATAGAATATCAACTTTATATATTTTCTGGGAAAATCACTTTAAAAGATATTATTTGTCAAGTATTAGTAGAATGTTGCAAATACGCATACGATAATACTTCTTATAAACATTCTTTGAATTACTATTTGAAAATCGATCAGCAAAAGTGCTTGGATAGTGATTCTGAGCGTATGATTAGAAAAAGAACTCTGGATTACATTCAAGAGCGTCGCTATATTCAATATAAAGTCTTACAGTCGCGTGGATATGCTATTGAAGGGTTATTACCCTCTGACATGTCCAATATACATGAAAAATTATCTGGACATCAAATTAATGAATTTCAATATTGGGAAATCAATAATGTACATAATATGAGGATAATTAAAGCAATTGTAGAAAAGCGGATTGGGAAAAGGAATTTTACTACTGATACTTTTAAAGATTATGCTAAAGAATATGATATGTACTTTAAGAACCTTCTTGATGAATGGAATAATGGTAATGATAATGCTGTATTTGATTTTTTAGCAATGTTTACAATAGAGTGGAAATATTCCTTTAATTTCTTTTATGAACTAGCTACAGAAATGGTTAAATGTAATGTTTCAACAATTCCAGATATGAAACGTCGTATAGTTGCATTTTGTGGCACACCATCTATTGATTCTAGATTATTAGCACTAAATCCTAACTTATTAAATGGAATAATTCCTATGGATAGTCGTATGATTATACCACGTCAAAAATATGTTCATGACATTGTAACACTTCAAAAGGATCAGTTTGAAGATGAGTTTAATAAGTTCGTAGAGAGTCTAGTAGTAATTAGACTTATATTGACACATATGACTTATCGAAAAAGGTTTATTAGAGAATGGTTTGTAGAAAATTCCACAGAAAAAGATTGGATTTCTGTATTTAGAAATTATAATGTTTTTAAAGCTTTTGTTATAGATAAAGACTGGAATAATAAAAAGAAAATACGACATATTAAAGAGTTGTATAATCAATCTAGTTATGATTACAAAAATCCCGAATATCGTTCTTAGCAAGACCTCTTTAATTAGTGTATAATGAACTTATAAAAACAAAAGGAGGTCATAAGTATGACTAAGGAAAAGCGAAATGCTAAGATTATTGTGAATAGTAGGCTTGAAAAAAGTGTAAACATTCCCTTAAGTGATGATGTGACAATAGAGGTTATACATGCTTTCAGGGACATTATTATTGAGTTAATTAATCATATATACTCGGCGGACAAATAATCCAAGAATATTTCCATTATTGATAGTGATATTTTTATACTTCATCATTGATTTTTATTATAGTATAAAAACAAGACACTCAAACACTTGAATTAAAAAGATGTTTGGGTGTCTTGTTATGCTCTTAATCAATTTTAGTGAGCTTTGTATAATTTAGCTGTAGCATTTTATTTCAAAATACTAGTTTTTGGAATTGTTATCTAAATTCATATTAATAGTATCTGCAAAAACGGCAAGCAGCTTTACTGCTTGTTTTCGGTTATCCTCGGACAATGTAGACAATAATGCGTTTATTTCCGCACTTTCAGAATAAGAATCGCTACCATTTATAATATAATCGGCACTGACAGACAAGGCTGCTGACAGCTTTCTTAAGGTGCCGATTTTCATTGTTTTTTTTCCATGCTCTATTTGAATGAGGAATTGTACTGATATATCCGCCATTTCAGCTAAACGCTCCTGCGTATAGCCATAGGATTTTCTTAGACTTGATATTCTCTGTCCGACCTCGATCCACTGCTCGTCCATATCACCACTCCTTTGTTTTAGTATAACCTAAACCACAGCCTATTAAAATAAACCACAGTACTTGACAAACTAAACTAAAGGCGATATAATGATAAAGATAGACATATTTTTTCTTGTTAAATGGTTTTATGTAGTTAATACAATATTCTAAATTAGCTAAAATTCAAGCAAGGAAATTTATGGATACAAAAATATTTTATGTGAGGTGTAATTATATGGACGTTAAAACAATACAAATGCGATGTAAAGTATGTGATGGTGTGATGACGGTTGACGAAAACAATACTATTATGATGTGCCCTTATTGCGGTTCAAAGGAATTGATTCAAGAAAGTGATAACGTTATTATCGAAAGGATTAAAAGCGAAACCAATAAGGACATTGAAAGTAAAAGATTGGAATATGAAGAAAGAAAAGAAAAACGCCAAGAAGAAAAAGAGCTTTCTCAAAAATTTAAAAGTGGAAAGCTTATCAAGGTTATTATTGTAGCTTTTATAGTATCACTAATAGCTCTTGTAATATCGTTTCGCCAAGGAATGATATTAGCCGGACTTGTTGCTTTAGTACAAGCGGTTCTTTTGGCGTGTGCACTGCTTATGGGATTGCAGATTATCAAAGAGAAAAAGCCCAATTTACATATTATTGCAACAATAATTGCTTTTATTCTCATAATTCCGTTTTTTAAGGCACGTAGCAGTTTTGAGGCACCAAAACCTAAATATGATTGGCCTTCTTATGGTATAAGTACTATGCTTCCTAAACCAGATGCTAAAAAAGGTGAAATTATTACAAATTCAGATTCATCTTTTTATATGCACACATATAAGGTTTCGGAAAAGCAGTACGAAAAATATATAAAGGAATGTCAAGATAGCGGTTTTACTGTTGAGAGTGAAAAAGACGGCAGTCGTTATAGCGCATATAATAGTGATGGATATAAGCTGTCCCTTTCTTATTACAAAAGTAATGATGAACTTACCATTAATCTTGATGCACCTAAAGATATGAGCAAATTCAAATGGCCTGACAGCGATATTGCTAAGCTTTTGCCGATTCCAAAATCAGATGTTGGTCATATTGAATGGGAAAGATCAGATGGCTTTTTAATTTACGTAGGCGAGACAACAAAAGAAGATTTCAGTTCGTATGTTGATGCCTGCAAAGAAAAAGGATTTACAGTCGACTATAGATTGGGCGATGACTATTACTATGGGGATAATAATGATGGATATAGTTTGTCATTAAAATATGAGGGCAACAAAACTATGTACATTAGAATTGATGCACCTGATGAGGAGGAAGAAGTTGAAAGTGATGAAAACATCCAACGGAACAATATTGTTGGTACATATGTCGGCGTTCAAGGCAGCGTTATAGTATTGTTTGAAGATGGAACAGGAACTTATTACTGGGATGGCGATAACTTAATTGATGAAAAATGTTCATGGACATACGGAAATGGCAAAATCACAATTAAGATACCCAGCCTTTACTGTGAAGTTCAGGCAGATTACTATGGTACAAATACATCAATAAACTTTGTATCCGACAGTAAAAACTGGGATGATGAACTGTATGATAAAATTAATTCATCAGCCGAAAAAATGTCAACTGATGAATATAATAAGCTCATTGACGAGTACGGTAAGCATTCAGATGGATTCCAAAATAATTCCGACAATAGAACTGAAACAACTAAAAAAGAAACTCCCGTTTCTGCCGATGGCGTAACTCCTGAGCTTAAAGCATTTCTTGATGAATATGAAGCGTTCTGGGACGATTATGTTGAATTTTATAAAAGCTACATGGAATCTCTTAGTTCCGGCGATTACTTTAGTATGCTTGGAAGCTACACTGACATGCTTGAGGAAATGGAAAAATATGATAAAAGACTTGACGAAATGGAAAAGAAGCTTGACCAAATTGATGAGGATGAGCTTTCGGCAGAAGATTACGCATATTACCTTGAAGTTACAACACGTATTTATTTAAAAATGCTGGAAATGTATCAATAAAGTTAGGTTGACAATGTTTTAACCATATATGTAAATTTTGGGGGCTGTCACTTTGAAAAAGTGGCAGTCTTCTTTGCTCTTATATAGAATAATCATATCAAAGCGGAAAGCAATTGATACCGCCATATGACATTATGTTCGGTCATATATGCAAGCAATACAATTTTGGTATCATATTGATAGCATACAAGTATCGCTATTTCAATGTTTTGATACCATTTTTTTCAGGCACAAGCATAGCGGAAAAAGTTAGTATCAATAACCTTGAAAAACCATACTACTGTTACTGAAAGGCGGCATAGCACTCTCACGCTTTCAGCAACAGCGGCACAGCTTGTCAACGGACAAAGAGCATACTGCCATACGGCAGCGACAGCCGTCAATGCGGCTGACATGATCGCTCCGATGGAGCGAAAGCGAGGTACGTCTAATGGCTATCCAAAGAGCCATTAGACTGCGGACAAAGCCGCACCTCGTTCGGGGGAAGAAAATCCCCCGAATGCCCCCTCGATATATTTGCACAAATATATATTGCTTGATGTAGTTCGGGTTATGCCCGAACATAAAGGGAGTGCAGAGGGAACGGCTGCCCCTCGGAGAGCGCCTGTACTTATGACACACTACTGCCCCGAT
>JAFLUI010000106.1 GCA_022508825.1 Oscillospiraceae bacterium | reverse complement strand
AGAACATAAATGAGATAGATCCGGTCAGATATATGCATGAGACCGATCTGGAATTCCTTTTTCGGAAAAAGAAAAGCGCGGTCGACATCTATTGTACAATGCGGATCTTCATCGACCTTGACGGAGATGATTTCCCTGAAAGGGTCCAAATAATCGACGAAAACATTTACCTGAGTAAGTTCGAAATATCGTCCGGAAAATGGAAACAATTTGTTAATGATGTACCGATAGATACTGATATTCATTTGTTCCACGACAGGGAAAATGACTGTTATTTTTACATATATCACAAATATCTGTATGAATATGATTATATACATAAGATCAATATAACAGAAAACGAGTTTATTGACGGAACTATTGGCAGATATAATTCTACAAGTGACCATCAGATCGCGATAAATCCAAAATATATATCAGATAAAAAAATAGATTTTGGATATTTTAACGGTACTTTTTTTATTGAGGAGAACGCTCCTGATATTGCTGTATACGAAATGAACGAAAAAATGCCCCATTGTGAACTTATAAGCACCATCAATATACAGGAGATTATAGACAAATACAGCAATGATCACAATGGAAACACAATATATGATATATTAATAAGTTCGTTTTCAGACAGTCCTCAGCCATCAGAGTATAAAAAACCTCTGCCGGAAAATAATGAGTCTGAGACCGGAACATATTCAACATCTCTTAGCGGCGTTTGGATCGATGAAGAACATTTTGAACAGTTGTCGCATCTGCCCGATCTTATATATCTGCATCTCATAGATTTTTATGTCGATGACGACGACACCAGTGTCGGAAGGGGAAATCATAATTCCCATGAATATGTGGAAAGTACAATAGATCTGAACGGGATAAGCAAGCTTTCCGGTTTAAAATGTCTTGAAATCGAAACGGATAATATAATAAATACCTCTGAGATAGGCAAGCTGAATGATCTCAGGATGCTCATAATGGAAGGCGATCCCGACGATATCAGCTTCCTTACGGATATGGACAGCCTTGAAGCCATTGAGTTTACCGATCTTTCCGATAAGCCTGCCGACTTTTTAGCTCCTCTTTATGGCATGAAAAATCTGAAATATCTGATAATCAGTCGGAGAACGCTTATTACAGACGAACAGATAGCCCATATCTCTGAAAATGCACCATGGATAAATATTGTATGACACAAAATGAAAAAGCCTGCGGGAACTTCCCGCAGGCTTTGATCTTCATATGGAATTATTCAGCGTCGGAAGCCTCGGTCTCAGGAGCCTCAGCCTCGGGAGCGTCTTCAAGAAGAGCTCTGATAGAAAGACTGATTCTCTTGCCCTCGGTGTCGATCTCGGTGATCTTGGCTTCGATCTCATCGCCGATAGAAAGCACATCCTTGATGTTTGTAACTCTCTTGTTAGCGATCTGAGAAATATGAACAAGACCGTCAATGTTAGGAACGATCTCCGCAAAAGCGCCGAACGGAGTAATGGAAACCACCTTCGCCTTTACAACATCATCGACTTTGTAATCCTGAGCAAATTTTATCCAGGGGTTGTCCGCTTCCTTCTTGTAGCCCAGTGAGATGCGTCCTGCTTCCTTATCAAGAGCCTTAATGAATACCTCAATGGTATCTCCCACAGAAACTACCTCGGAGGGGTGCTTGATCCTGTTCCAGCTAAGCTCGGAGATGTGTACCATGCCGTCTATTCCGCCAAGATCAACAAATGCGCCGTAGTTTGTAAGAGACTTGACCTCTCCCTTGAACACATCGCCTTCCTTGGCAGTCTCCCAGAACTTGCTCTTTGCAGCGTCCTTCTCTGCGCTCATTACGGCTCTGATAGAGCCTACAGCCTTGCCTCTCTGCTCATTTACCTCGATGATCTTGAACTTGACAGGCTGCTTGACAAGCTCCTCCAGCTTGTCGTTTCTGTTCATAGTTGCCTGAGAAGCGGGGATAAACACTCTTGTGCCCTCATAGATAATGATAACTCCGCCCTTTACAACGCTTGAAACAGTACCGTCCAGAACAGCATCCTCTGCCTTTGCCTTGATGATCTTGTCAAAGCCCACCATAGCATCGATTCTTTTCTTGGACAGCTGTACGATACCCTCGGCATCATTGACCTTCAGAACAAATAACTCTACCTCTTCACCGGGTTTTACTACATCCGCAGGCTTGAGCCCCGGATCGTCGGTAAGCTCGGAAAGCGCCACATAGCCCGTATGCTTCGTACCGACATCAACAACAGCTTCTGCATCGTTGACTGATGTTATGTATCCTTTCACCCTCTGACCGGTATATATTTTTTTGAATGACGCATCGAGCGCCTCTTCAAAGTTAAAGTCCTCTTCCATATTCTGCATTTTTTCACTCATCTGGTTTGTAACCTCCTTGATTATATACGCCGGAGCCGAAGCGCCGGCAGTGATACCGATGATAAATTTTTCGCCGGTATCATTTTCCGGGAGCCTGATACTGTCAAGCTCCGGATCGCCTGCATTTTCAATGTGGATACAGGCTTTACAGTGCCTGCGGCAGATGTCTGCCAGCTTGACTGTGTTGGAACTGTGCTTTCCGCCGATGACGATCATAAGGTCTGCTTTTTTCGCCAGACTCATGGCGCTTTTCTGTCTGTCGGCAGTAGCGCTGCAGATGGTATTTATAAGCTCCGCGTCAGGGTACACCTCTTCCGCGGCTGCCGCGCAAATATCCCACATAGATATATTATACGTTGTTTGAGCAACAATTGCAACCTTTTTTTTTGTATTTTTATAATTATTTTTTAAAAATTCATATAATTCCAAATTATTGGAGCAAATTTCCGCCTTATTGTTACAGTGTCCGACAATGCCGATGACCTCGGGATGGTTTTTATCCCCCAGTATTATTATGCCGTATCCTGCCGCGGATTTTTCGTCCACTATCTTCTGGATACGCCTTACATAGGGACAGGTACCATCCTCATATGGGATCCCCCTGCTCTCCAGCAGCTCAAAAATCTTTTTCTCGGCCCCATGGGAACGTATCACCACTGTCACACCGTCTGCCGACCCTGCCTTGCTGTCCGCTTCTCCTGCCTTGCCTTCTGCCGCACTGCTTGTCCTGCCATCTGTCCCGCCGCCTGCTGCACTGCTTGTCCCGCCGTCTGTCCCGCCGCCTGTTGCACCGTCTGCCGCCAGCCGTTCAAGCTCTGCCGCCGTCTCAGCGATCTGCACACCTTTAGCCGCCAGCTCCCGGGAAACATCCTTGTTATGGATAATTTCACCATAGGTAACAACTTTTTTGCCCTTGCTTAATATATTATACACTATTTTTACAGCTCTGTCAACACCAAAACAAAATCCGGCATTTTCTGCAACAATAATTTCAGGTTTCATTAACAATATTTTCCTCTTTGCCCTCTACAAGCTCTCTGATGGCGTCCATTATCCTGGTTTTGACCGCCTTCAGCTCCTTTGGAGAGGCATCCTCCACAGCAATTTCAGAGGCGGGGATGACTTTTCCGAAGCGGACTGTCAGCTTTGAGCGGAAATGAAGCTTCTCCCCCTCAAAAATTATACCGCAGGGGAGCACATCCGCTCCCGACTTTGCAGCAATGAGAGCCACTCCCGATTTTCCCCTGCCGACCTTGCCGTCCTTTGAACGGGTGCCCTCGGGGAAAATGACTACGTGTCTGTTTGATTTAAGGATAGCCACCGAGTCCTCGATGATCTTCATATCCCCTGCTCCCCGCTTTACGGGAAAGGCTCCCAGCATAGTGATGAAAGCGGCAAACAGCTTGTTTCCCTGGAAAAGCTCCTCTTTAGCCATATATGTGACGGGAAGCTTCATTGGCATGGTCAGCAGAACGGGATCCGCATAGCTCCTGTGATTGGAAGCCAGCACCATCGCCTTGTCCTGTGGGATGTTTTCCACGCCCTCCAGATGAAAATTGTAGTATATCTTATACGCAAGGATAGTTGCGTATCTTACAAACGCATTCAATGCAGTTCACGACCTTTATTGCTCTTTTGACTTTATAGTCTCATTTATCATAGCTATGACCTTTTCCGTCGCCTGACTGAGGTCAAGCTCCGTGGTGTCGCAAAGGGCGGCATCCTCCGCCTGCTTAAGAGGTGCGATATCGCGGTGGGAGTCATTGTAGTCCCTTTGGTTCACGTCTGCCAGAACAGACTCAAAGGTGACGTTCTCCCCCTTTTCGGTAAGCTCGATGTGCCGGCGTCTTGCCCGCTCCTCCGCAGAAGCAGTTAGAAAAATTTTCAGGTCTGCGTCCGGAAGCACCACTGTGCCGATGTCTCTGCCGTCCATGATAACGTTGTTTTCTGCAGCTATCTTCTTCTGGAGATCAAAAAGGAAATCCCGCACCGCAGGTATAGCAGAAACCGCGGAAGCTCCCATGGAGACTTCTGGTGTGCGTATCTTATCGGAAACGTCCTCTCCGTTCACAAAAACGTGCTGGGAGCCGTCTATGAATTTAAGCTCCGGGGTAATTTCGGGAAGCAGAGCGGTCACGCTCTCCGGACTGCTCACATCGGCGCCCTTTGATATGGCATAATACGCCACCGAACGATAGAGCGCTCCTGTGTCCACGTAAATGAATCCCACAGCCTTTGCAGCAGCCTTTGCTATTGTGCTTTTGCCTGCTCCGGCAGGACCGTCTATTGCAATATTGACAGACATATGACAGCTCTCCTTTTTGACGACGTTTTGTGGTTTTGCGCCAGCAAAATTCCGAACGGCAGTGAGGAAAACAAAACTCGAAGTTGAAAAATTTTTAATTTTTCAACACAGGCACCGAAGCCTTTTCAATAAACCTTACGAACTCCTCCTCGGGGATAGGCTTTGAAAAATAGTACCCCTGGATATATTCGCATTCAAGGTTAGTGAACTTTTCAAGTATCTGCTTGGTCTCAACGCCCTCAACAACGATGTGCATCTCCATATCCTTTATCATTTTTATGGTGTTCTGAAGAACTACCCACATCTTAGGATTGCTCTCGGTGTCCACAAAGGTCTTATCCAGCTTTACAATGGTAAGAGGCAGGGACGCAACGCTTCTGATATTGGAATATCCCGTGCCGTAGTCGTCCAGTGAGAAGCTTATACCCGCATCGCAGAGCTTGTCGATGTTGGCAGTCATGATATTCTGGGAATAGTTCGCCGCAGTCTCGGTGATCTCCAGATTTATCTTATCCGGGGACACGCCGAATCTTTTTATTATCTGCAGGACCTTGTCCGCCAGATCGGACTGCATACACTGGGCAACGGACAGATTTATCTCGATGTAATCAAGACCCAGCCGTCTGAAATCGGGACTTGAAATGAAACGGCAGACCTCCTCAAGAACATACTCCCCTATTTTGTGGATAGCCCCGCTTTTTTCTGCGGCAAGGATGAAAATATCGGGAGAAATGAAGCCGTACTTATCGTCATAAAGCCTGAGAAGCGCCTCTGCAGAGACAAATCTCTGCTCCTTGGTGGAATATATGGGCTGATAGTATATCTGGAACTTTTTCTGTGCTATTGCGTTGTCGATGATGTTGTCCAGCTCGCTTGTAAGACCGAAAATGTTCTTTTCAAGAATCTCTGAAATATGCAGGACACGTCCGGAAAACGGCAGCTTTTCGTGAAAGTCGTTTCCGAAGTGCATGAGCATGGGGAAATCTGTGATCTCCTCTGGACACTTTGCAAGACACACATACGCGATAAGATTTATCTCCAGGCGGTTGATTATCACGCTCTTTTTAAATGCAGAGTTTATCTTGTCAGCAGCCTTTTCGATACCGTCCCGATGATCTTCACTTACCACAAAGCGGAACCTTCCCCTGTCCAGATAGTAGATATCCGCATGGATCCTGGTTTCCTTATTTACGGCATTAAGCTCATCAGCAACCTTTTTCAGAAGCTCGTTTATGCCGTCGTAGTTGATGATGCTGTACAGGGACTGGAAGTTGGATATATTCACCATTACCACGCTGACACGCTTTTCATTTCTGAAGCAGCGCTTCATATCCGTTCCGTATGCTGTGAATTTCCGCAGGCCTGTGACGTAGTCGATGATCTCCTCGGGGCGGTGGACTGAATTCATTATCAGCATCATAGCAATTGCATTGCCGAACATTTCCACCATAAGCTCGGGATTGAACAATTGGATGATGATGGCTACGACCTCCATAGGGAGCATCAGCATGAGAGAGACGAATTTTCCCCTTGTAAAAAGCTTTCTGTGCTTTATCAGATATATTATACATACGCACATATTGTAAGCCGCGCACAGATAGAGCATAAATATAAGGGGTCCCCTGACATAGTGGGAATTTTCGTCGATATAGAAAACGGTCTTTGTAAACAGGTTGACTATCAGAAGAATCACTATGGTCGGATATGGGAAAAGCAGCAGCGTCTTTGTTATCCATTTCCCCTTGATCCTGTGCCATGTATCGGCGAGGCTTATAACATAAAGCATGTACGCTGCTACGGTAAAATTATGGAACAGAAGGTATCCTGTATTTAAAATGTAAAGGGGGACGATACTTTTCACGCCGTAATTTCCTGCAAGATCCAGGGATGTTGCATATATTTCGCAGAGGTCTGCTGCCAGTGTGAGTCCAAGCATGAAGATAAGGAAACGGCTGGATGTTCCTTCTGTAAGCCCCCTGAACAGCATTGAGCAAAGCAGGATTATAAGAACTATTGCAGCACATATATCAAAATAAATTATAAGATCCAACTAACAGCCCTCCTGATCCTGAATAATACAAAAAAGGTATAATTATCTAAAATAATTATACCACATAATAAACAAAAAGGAAAGCGATTGGAAATTTATTATTTAAAATTTTTTATTAATACATTATTAACAAAATAAGACTGCCGTTTTTTAATCGGCAGTCTGTTTGTATCAGTCTCCGTAAAGCATAGGCTGTATCTGTACCCCGTCCATGGCAGCGGAAACAGCCTCCGGCAGACGTTCAAAGTCCGCAACAAGAGAGCGGGGCTTTCCTGCGAAGTCATCCTGTCCGAAGGGGACAAAATAGATGTTCCTGTAATTGAGCAGGGCTCCGATATTTTTCGCAGAGCCTGCAAGCCCGTCATTTGTGGACACTGCAATAACAAGAGGCGAGGAGTTCCGCAGATGGGATTTGGCTGCCATTGTTACGGGAGTATCCGTTATCCCCACTGCAAGCTTTGCAAGGGTGTTTCCCGTGCAGGGGGCTATCACAAGAGCGTCAAACATTCTCTTCGGACCTATAGGCTCAGCGTCCACGATGGTTTTTACGACTCCCCTGCCTGTGATCTTTTCAAGAGCAGCGATGTGCTCCTCCGCCTTTCCGAAGCGGGTGTCCAGTCCCGCCGCATTGAAGGACATGATCGCTGTTACCTCCGCTCCCTCGTCCACAAGACGCTGAACTTCTGCAAAAGCCTTTTTGAATGTACAGAAAGAGCCGCATACGGCAAATCCTATTTTCTTTCCTTTAAGCTCAGACAACTGCCTCACTCCTTTCGGAAAGAATATTTCTTATGGTGCCTGCAATGACCTCTCCCGACGTGACAGGAGCCACCTTGCCCGGCAGGGACAGCAGCCATATTGTGCGGACTCCCAGCATACCGGCGGTGTCGAAGTCCACCCCTCCCGGCTTTGACGCAAGGTCGATGACAAGACAGCTTTTGCTTATCTTTTTAAGTCTGCTCTCGTCCAGCACCACAGCAGGGACAGTATTGAAGATAACATCGAAGCTGTCCAGAACATCGTCGATTTTCCCGATGTGTACTGCCTCACAGCCGTATACCCTTGCCCATGCAAGGTCGGAGCATTTCCGGGCTGCAACGGTGGTCTTTGTATGGAATCCGGACAGGACGTCAATAAGTACCTTTGCAATACGTCCGGCTCCGAGGATAAGTATTTTTCTTCCGGAAAGAGTAGTAGCAAGCTCCTCCATAGCCACCTGGACTGCGCCCTCGGCAGTAGCCACAGCGTTAAGGACAGCGAACTCCTCCCGCTTTGAATAGTCTACGACAGTCATGCCCTTTTGTTTAAAGAGATCCTCTGCCTCGGGAGAGATCATGCCGCCGAATACGATGCCGTTTTCCTTTATAGTATGCGTAAGGCTTTCAAGAGAGATGCTCTTGCCCGAAAAGGGAGCGCTTACCGTTACCCCGTCTGCAGAAACAGGCAGAGGGAGTATGAGACAGTCTGCCCGTTCAGGAATGGAATGGGCGCTGTCTACTGTCCTGACCTTATCCGACATTGCAGCGGTACGGTCAAAGCCCACAGCGTAGACCCTGTCATGTTCGGAAAGCACATCCGCTAAAGCAGCAAAGCGCAGGTCTCCGCCTGCGATCAAAAAAGTTTTGTTCATATACAAACATCCTTTCCCGCTAAAACGTATATTCATATTTTTTCGTCCCATATATAATATGCGGAAGCGGAAAACAGGTGCAGAGAGACTTTTGCTGTCTTATTGCTGCTAAATTATCATTCAGCGGAGCAAAAAATAAAAGGAGCCTCAAATGTGCTCCTTCTAAAAGCTTCCTGTGGCATAAAGCCAATCACTATTGCCAATACAATAAAAATGTTTAAAATTTTAACTCTCATTTTTTACTCCTCCATCAATTAATATGTTATACCGGTTCATTTGCTAAGTGACCGCTATACCCAACACCCGGAATGACAAATGGATCAAGTTCAAGATATAATTCAAATGTATCATTTCCATATGTATCAACAAAATCCCAATAATCATCTGTATAATTATTTCGTACACTAAGATTTTCAGCATCTCCATCTGCTATCAACAATGTCTCAAATTCTTTTTCACCATTGTCTCTTATGCCATATATTTCAAAACAATAAGGTCTTTCTATTTCTATAGCCAACCCTATTGAATGTCGAGGACTAAATTTAGTATTCCTGTCCACAAGCATAAAAGTATTGTAAAATTCAATTAAAGTGTGAATATCTGCTACATTGGTAATTTCAGCATCTTCATTCTGGCTGATTTGGTCATTTAACCAAGGGATAACGTTAGTTGAATCATAATCATCATAAGTAATAAATTTTTTTACCTGTCCAATTTTGTCAATGTAAATAATTTCATTATGAAGAAAGTTGTCGTCATTATCCCAACGACTCAACAATCTCATAGTAACAATATCAGGCATAGACAGCCAGACTTCTTTTTCTTCATCGGACAGG
>JAFLUI010000105.1 GCA_022508825.1 Oscillospiraceae bacterium | reverse complement strand
ATATTTTTGTTAATTATGACAATTTTATTGTTATCAAATATTTCTATGGCAAAAAATAAAAAAGTATGATATAATGTAAGTAGAATAAACCTCGAAAGAAAGGATGCTGCATATGGCTAAAAAGAAATACTTCGGAGACAATATCCCTCCTCAGTGCCAGTACTGCAATTTTGGCACAAGGGCTAAGGACGGCGGCAAGGTCCTCTGTGAAAAGAGAGGTCTTGTGAACGGAGACGCCAACTGTCCCAAATATGTTTATTCACCTCTTAAAAGGATCCCGGTAAAGCAGCTGCATATCCCGGGCAACTTTGATGAATAAGCTTACTTAGCATCGTAATTAAAAAGCCGTTAGAGCGATAAGCTCTGACGGCTTTTAATATATTGTTTCACTATCCCGCCCCCTTGATAGGGGGCTAAAGCATACTAAATTATTTATGCTTTTTAAGAATGGGGGTAGATAAGGGTCAAGGCTCAGCCTTGCGTAATTTTGTCAGCGATCTCCTTAAAAATGGGACCGCAGGCGGAATTTCCCGAGCTCCCCCCCTCTACAAGAACAGTAACGGCATACTGGGGAGAATATGAGGGAAAATACCCCGTGAACCAGCAGTTGAGAAGCTCGTTCCCGTACTCGTCAAAATTACCCGTCTGAGCAGTGGAGGTCTTCCCTGCCGCCGAGACCTTGTCCGGCTTTGACATCGACCCTGCCGCTCTGACGGTATCTACCATGAATTTTTTCAGCTTACGGGCGGTGGCATAGGAAATGACCCGCTCCCCCACACCTATATCGCTATACTCCATGTCCCCGTTTTCGTCAAGGAAGCCCTTTATCAGTACGGGATCGTTCAGTACCCCGTTGTTTGCGACAGCGGCAGTCATAGTGCATATCTGCAGCGGAGTAGCAGTCAGCATACCCTGTCCGAAGGACATATTCGCCCTCTCAGCAGCAATGGCAATATCCGAGACAGTCTGCAGGTTCCCCGCCGATGATACCATCCCCGGACAAAGCTCTGCCTCTTTCCCGAAGCCAAAGGCGGAAGCAGTCTCAATGAATTTTTCATTGTTGATATACTCACTGAGGGCGATAAAATAGGTGTTGCAGGACTCAACTATAGCCGTGTCCATGTCAATTTCCCCGTGACCTCCCCACTTGTGGCAATTGAAATTCTGTCCGTATACGTTGGCAGAACCCGTACAGATATAGCTGTATTCGGGACTTATCCCCTGCTCCAGAGCGGCGGCAGAGGTCACCAGCTTGAAAATAGACCCCACACTGTAAGCGGAAAACGCTCTGTTTATAAAAGGAGCGTCCGGGTCGCTCAAAGAAGCGGAAATATCCGACGTGTCAAAATCGGGACAGCTCACCACCGCACGTATCTCCCCCGATCTGACGTCCATGACAACTATTGCTCCTTTTCTGATGCCGAACTTTTCGGCAGCGGACTCACAAATCTGCTGGATGTCCCTGTCCAGAGTGGTCACCACTCCGCTTTTTACAGTCCCTGCGTGTTCGATATCGGTATCAAGACCCTTCAGGACGCTTCCCAGAGCGTCCACGCTGAATGATGCAGAGTTTACAGAATATGACGACCTCAACAGCTGGTCGTAGGCTTTTTCGATACCGTATACCCCTGTGTTGTCGGAGGTATACCCTATAATATGGGGAGCAAGCTGAAGGCTGTCCGTCCGCACTCTGGAGCGGAAAATGATCGCCCCATCCCCGAGCGAATAAGCGCCGTAGGTCACTCTGCAGATAAAAGGGACCCTGCCGCTTATGCCGTTATAGTAAGTATCCATGTCCGCAAGATAGGGCTGTATGCGGATAGAGCTGTCATGGTCAGGGATTATGACAGCCTCGTATTTTTCCGAGAGATTCACCAGAGGTTCAAGGCTGCAGTCGTAAATTCCAGCATACTCCCCCACCGATCTTACCGTATAGTGACCCCTTCCCACGGAAGCGGCAGCTATCTGCTCATCGTTTATAAGCGAAAACAGCCTTGCAGACAGCGCAATAGACGCACTCACAAACAAGGCTAAGACTATAATAACTCTTTTCATAAAAAAGCACCTCACGGAGTATTATTGACAACTCCGTAAGGTGTTATGCTTATTCTACATAATAACAGTAGTCCAGAATGACATTTCCCTTTTCATCGGGATTTGTATACCGGGGACACAGACAATTCTCAAAGGACCAAACTCCACCGTCAGCGTCCGTCCAGATAGTCATACCCTGACTCTTTACCGTGTCGGCGCATTTGCTTACATCGTGGACTTCATCCTCCCTGCCGTATATCCAGCAGGTTCCAAGACCCACAGCAGGGAAATCGATACACTCGAAGCCGTCAGGGACGGCTGTATCCGCAGGAGTAAACATACCTATCCAGTATTCAAAAGGCTTGTCAGGACACCGACGCTCAAGACCAATATACCCGCCGCCGTTCTCCCATATCTTCAGAATAGAGTCTGTACCTCCCATGGCGTTTTCAAGGATATCGAACCAGCCGTTAGCGAACCATTCGCCCCACCAGCCTCCGAAATCGGGATATTTCTTTCCTATAAACCGCATAGCAGGGACAGCCTCCCTGAATGTTTTGATAATTTCAGCCATCTTCATCTTTCCTTTCAGATATCAGCGGAACATATATCCGCTCGGAGTATTTTCTGCTGGATTCCATATAGCATTCAAATTCAAAGCCCTCACCCCTGCGGTAACCGCTGTCGGGAAGCCATTTCTGATATATCCACTCCCATGTGCGCCGTATTACCATGACAAAATCGTGCTGGGAAGCAGGCGGTGTGTCAAACACAGCGTAAAGACCTCCTGAAATATCAAGACGTATCGTGTCAGCAGTGTCCCCATTTGCCTCGTCAGCGCAAATCCCGATGTAATAGTCCAGCTTTTCGGTTCTGGGATTCCAGAGCATGACCCCGAAGTCTTCCGTTACAGTGCCGCCGGACAGACGTTCAGACCGCTTTTCCGCATTGTATCTGTTCCAGCAGCTTGGAGCAAGCTCCCCTCCGAATGGATATACCACCAGCGAAAAACTGTCCAGATACTGCATGGATACATTGGGACGCAGCTCGTCCTGACAGGATTCAAATGGCTGAAACAGCCTGAGACTGCAGTTTGCCGTCTTAAATTCAGTTGGAAGGATACTATGCTCTTTTTTGAAAGCCCGGGTAAAATTCTCCTTGGAGTTGAAGCCGTACTCAAAAGCAATATCCGACATAGGACGGCTTTCGCCGCCGATACGCCGGACGATCTCGGAAATACGGCGTTTGCGTATGTAATCAGCAGGAGTAAGCCCGACAGTATCACGGAACACACGCAGAAAGTGGTAATCGGAGTATCCTGCAATACGTGCCAGAGCAGAGATGTCAAGGACACCCTGTCTGTCATCTTTAAGATGCTCTTCAATATAGCCTATCACTTTTTGAATGTGCGGGATATGCGCCTGTTCCATGCTTTGTCAGCTCCTGTATAATTATAGCATATCCGCCCCCGAAAGGATTGATAAAAATTGCTGTCTTACATTTTCATTTTAGCTGCAGTAAGAGTATTCTTCATCAGCATAGCAATAGTCATAGGACCCACTCCGCCGGGTACAGGAGTTATGTACCCAGCCTTGTCAAAGCAGGCGTCATAGTCCACATCTCCGCAGAGCTTTCCGTTCTCGTCACGGTTCATGCCCACGTCGATGACCACAGCACCCTCCTTGACCATGTCGGGAGTGACGAACTTCGCCTTTCCCACAGCGGCAACAAGAATGTCCGCCTCTGCACATATCTCAGCAAGGTTTTGCGTCCGTGAGTGACAGATGGTCACCGTTCCGTGCTTATGGAGCAGGAGCATCGCCATAGGCTTGCCTACGATATTGCTTCTGCCGATAACAACACACTTTTTCCCGCAGACATCCACTCCGGTCTCTGCAATAAGCTCCATTACACCTGCAGGAGTGCATGGCAGGAAGCTGAAATCTCCTATCATGATGTGCCCCACATTCTGAGGGTGGAAAGCGTCCACGTCCTTGTCGGGACGGATAGCATTGATTATGGAGTTCTCGTCTATCTGCTTCGGAAGCGGAAGCTGCACAAGTATGCCGTTCACCTTATCGTCATTGTTGAGCCTCTCCACCAGCTCAAGAAGCTCTGCTTCGGTGGTCTCCTCGGGAAGTGCATACTCGTAGGAGTTAAAGCCAACCTCCTCGCAGGCTTTCTTTTTGTTGTTAACATATACCCTTGAAGCGGAATTATTGCCCACTATCACAACTGCAAGACCTATCTCTGTGCCCTGCTTTTTAAGCTCCTCCGCTTCTTTACGGACAGCCTCCTTGACCTTTGCGGAGACCGCCTTTCCATCAATTATCTGAGCCATCTGCAGCATCCTCCTCTGACTTGGTTTCATCTTCGGTTTTCGTTTCGGTATCTTCATCATCGGTGAGCCTGTCCTCAGGACGCAGCTCCCCGTTCTTGTTTGCCTTTGCTGCCTTTTTAGCCGCCGCCTTTTCCTCCGCAGCTTTGAATTTTTCCTCAGTCTCGGCTATAAGCTGCTTTGACTCCTCGGTGTCCTTATAAAAGACGTACTCCCCGTCCATTTTTATCTTGTGACGCATGAAAATTATCAGCGCGATCGACGCAGCAACGCACATTCCTGCCACAAGCTGGGAGATACGCAGATGTCCCACCATAAGACTGTCCGTCCGCAGACCCTCTATCAGCATTCTGCCCAGACCGTACCAGCCGATGTACAGGAAGAACAACTCCCCGTCAAATTTTCTGCGTTTTGAGTAAAGATGGAGCAGTACAAATCCAAGGATACACCACAATGACTCATACAAAAAGCAGGGATGCACAGGCAGGGACGGGTCAACAGTGACACCCGTCAGTGACAGGATACTGTCAGCATTTGCCTTAATCTCCGCCTGTATGCGGGGACTTGTCATGCCCCATGGAAGGTCTGTATTGCTTCCAAAGCACTCATGGTTGAAGAAGTTGCCCCATCTGCCTATCGCCTGACCAATAAGAAATCCCATTCCCGTCAGGTCAAGCAGGGGCAGCAGACGAAGCCTGCGTATCTTCGTCACAATGCCGCCCACAAGCACCGCACCTATAAGACCGCCGTAAATGGCAAGTCCCCCGTTATGGATGTTGAATATGGCGGACAGGTTGTCCTTGTACTGATCCCAGCTCATAAAAACATAGTAAAGCCTTGCTCCGATGACCGCTCCGATAAATCCTGCGAAGACCGCGTCATTTGCCCTGTCATCGTCTATACCGAAGCTTCTCATGCGCCTGAAGCAGTATATCACCGCAAGCAGAAGCCCCAGCATTATCAGGATACCGTACCACTTTACGGTCAGTCCGAAGACGGTAAAAGCGTCACTGTAAACGGGAAATTCAATGCCCAGCTTCGGAAATGATACCGTGTTCCACTCTGCGTTTGTCAATTCTGCTCCTCCTCATTATTGTCAATGGGCTCTATGATCGAGATGGTGACATTTTTAGTATTGAACTGGTCATTCAGACGCTTTGTAACGTCCTCAAAGGTAACAGCCGCAACAGTTTCAATGACGTCAAATGCAGACAGCTTCTCCATGCCTGCGTTTATCATAGTGGTGGCAATAGCCTCCGCATCGTTGAGGTCGCGTATCAGAGCGCCGTAGTAGGACTTCTTGATGATGTTGAACCGCTCCTCGTCAAGACCCTCTTTTTTGCATCGGTCTATCTCCTCTATGAGCTTATCCCTTACAAGACGGGGATTTCTTGACTCTCCTCCGAAAATGGAGCAGAAATAGCCGTCCCCCATAAAAACCTCCGATGAGAAGGAGGAATTGATAAGTCCCTCGTCATAAAGCTTTTTGTAGAAAGCGGAGCTTTCGTCCGCAAGCAGGGAGAGCACAAAGTTGGTCTCTATCTCCGCCCGTACAGCATCAATACCCTTTGAAGGCTTTGCCTTGAATCCGATGTTGAATAACGGCATTGCTATCTCAAGCTTCTGTATTACCTCAGGCTTGCAGACTGTCTCCGGCTCGTCCTCAAAGGCGGTCTCCAGCTCGGGATTGTCATTATTTTTAAGGAGCTTGTCGCAGACCTCCAGAACCTTGTCCTCGTCAATGTTTCCCGCAATGCTCAGAACCATATTGTTAAGGTTGTAGAAGGTGTAGTAGCATTTGTACAGCAAGTCTGCGTTTATCTGAGCGATACTTTCCACCGTTCCTGCAATGTCTATCTTTACAGGGTGATTGTGGTACATCCCCTGCAGCATATTGAAGAACACTCTCCAGCCTGCATTGTCGTCATACATACGGATCTCCTGACCGATTATGCCCTGCTCCTTCCGGACTGTCTCCTCGGTGAAATAGGGATTCTGCACAAAGCTCAGCAGTATTTCCAGAGAGTCGTACACATTGTCCGTACAGCTGAAAAGATAGCAGGTCTTGTCAAAGGAGGTGTATGCGTTTGCGGACGCCCCCGTCTTTGCGTAAAGACTGAACACATCGCAGTCCTCATTTTCAAACAGCTTGTGCTCCAGATAGTGGGCGATGCCGTTGGGGACTGTTATAAAATCATGCTCTGACTTTGTTCTGAACTTTGTATTTATGGAGCCGTACTTAGTGCCGAACAGCGCGTGAGTAGTGCTGTAGTCCTCCATTTTCCAGATAAAAATGTCCAGACCCGTAGGATGCTTCACATAGGTATACTGCTCGCCTGTACGTTCATTTCTGACTATCTTCTTTTCCATTATCTGTCACTCTCCTTTCCTGTAAGAACATACACTGTATCAAGCTTAAGGGACTTTGCAGCAGAAATAATGTCCTCTCTTGTCACAGCATTGAGCTTTTCTATCTGATCCTCGGGAGAATCGGACTTTCCAAGGTAGCTCTGATTAAAGTACCAGTCAGCAATGGAGCGGGCACCGTCGCTGACTCCTCTCAGAGAGTTTATCATAGAGCGTCTTGCGTTCTCCATTTCCTCATCGGAGAAGTCGCCTTTCTTTACAGCTTCAAGCTGGTTCAGGATCTCCGCCTCCGCCTTGCCGGTGTTGGTATGTTCCACCCCGCTGTCCACATAAAGGACACCCTTTTTGTCGTTGTATCCAGAGGAGCAGTAATAGCAGAGACTGAGCTTCTCGCGGACATTCATAAACAGCTTTGAGATAGGAGTAGCCCCGAAAACAGCGTTCATAAGCTTCATAGCCACACTGTCCTCGAAATCTGTCTTGAACGCCATGACCATTTTGCTCTGAGCAACATCGTGAGGCTCTGTCACGCGGCACACATCACTTTTAAGAGGAGACTTTTTGGAAGAATTGTCTCCTGCATAGTCCCTGTCGATTTTGGACAGAGCATCTGTCAGTATGCTTTTGCAGCCTTCGGAAGCCTCCGAGCCCACAAAAATGATCTCTATCTGAGCGGTTTTCAGAAGCTTTTTATACTGCTCATAAGCAGAAGCCGCAGTGATCTTTTCTGCTTCCTCCCTGCTGCCCTTTACAGAAACAGCGGCAGGCTCATCCTTAAAAATATTGAGATTCGCCCGTTTGAATGCATAGGAGCGCTTTTCATTGATCTCAGCGTCAATATCGTCAAGAAGCTCCTGCTTTTTAAGAGCAAAGTCCTTTTCAAAGAACCGGTCATTTTCTATATGCGGGTCGGTAAGACAGCCTGCCAGCACAGAGGTCATTTCCTCCGTTACCTTTTCACCGTCGAATGTATAGCGGTTGTTTATACATCCCGCCATAAGAACAAGACCCTGACTGTCACCGATTTTTGAAACTACACCCTTGACCACTGCGCCGTAAAGCTCTGACAGCTTCTTGTTCAGGTCTGTAAGAGTGGGATAGCTTCTGCTGCTTGAGGTAAGCACATAAGGGATTATTGCGTTTACCGAAGCCGTTTCCGCAGAAAGCTCCGTAATAAGATGGATGATGACCGTATTTGTCTTCTGTCTTTTGTTTACAATAGTTGTGTAATGGATACCCTCTCCAAGCTTTTCTCTGCTGTATTTGATCGCCAACTTTATCAACTCCCGTAACAATGATGAATTTGATCCGGATATATTGTGTAAAAAAACATATCTTTATTTATTATAACACATATTTTTTTATAATTCTATACCTTGACAAAAAAAAAGTTAAGGATTAAAATTAATGTATATAGAAATTTTTGCGTCAAACAGATTATCGGAGGGTATTATGGCTTCTAAAAAAAAGATCGACCCCAAAGAATGTCCGTCCTATTTAAATGAATTTTTTACTGACCAGAGAGTAGTAAAGATCAAATCGGAAAGAACCATTGAATCATACTATGTTGATCTGAGAATTTTTTTAAGGTATGCAAAGATCACAAAAGGAGGGATAGATCCAAACACTCCACTGGATGAAATAACCATTTCAGACGTTCCTCTTGAATATGTAAGGGACATGACCAAGCTGGACATATATAATTATCTTAATTATATTGCCACGGAAAGAAAAAACACCGCCAAAACGCGTCACCGCAAGCTTGCGTCCCTGAAGGTCTTTTACAAGTTCCTTCATCGTGACAGCGGTCTTATACCGTCTGACCCTACCAAGGATGTGGACTACCCTAAAATGCACGAACATCTTCCAAAATATCTGACTCTGGACGACAGCATAAAGCTGCTTGAAAACATGAACAGCAGCGATCCCTACTATTATCGGGACTACTGCATCATAACACTGTTCATCAACTGCGGTATGCGTCTGAGCGAGCTGGTGGGACTGAATATGCAGGACGTGAACCTTGACGAGCGCAGTATGCGTCTGCTTGGAAAGGGCAACAAGGAGCGTATAATACACATCAACGATGCCTGCGCATCAGCATTAGTTCAGTATATGAGCGAGCGGCAGCCGTCACAGTCGGAGCCCAATGCCCTGTTTTTAAGCAAGCGGGGCACCCGTATAACAAACAGGCGTGTCCAGCAGATAGTTGACAACGCCCTGAAAGACAGCAACCTTGACAATCAGGGATATTCCACACATAAGCTTCGTCATACAGCAGCGACCCTTATGTATCAGTACGGAAATGTGGATACCCTTATCCTGAAAGAGGTACTGGGACATAAAAGCATCTCCACCACAGAAATATATACACATATCGCAAACGATTCCGTCAAAGACGCTATGGACGCCTCTCCCCTCGCAAATATACAGAATAACAAAAAGCAGTCAAAGCGTCCTAAAAAGACTTACAGAAAGTAAAATTATCATTTAGCGTATATTGTCCCTGCGCTTTTATCGGGGGAGACCCTTTTGAAAAAGGGTCCTCCCCCGAACCCCCTC
>JAFLUI010000104.1 GCA_022508825.1 Oscillospiraceae bacterium | reverse complement strand
ATAACAGACGCTTTTTTCATTTTCATAATAGATTTGATCCTTTCTTCAATTGCATTTTTACTGAAATTATTGCAGAATGGAGCAAAACGATTTTTTCTTTCTTCCATGCTTATCAGCATCCGTGCATAAGCCGGTCTGTCCCCAAACCTGCGTATTACACATTCATCACAAGCCAATTCCAAGTCCCTGTTAAACAGAATAAATAATACCCATACCATAGGATCAAACCAATGGATACACAGAGTTATTGCTGCAAGAGCTTTAAGCGCTGTATCATAGCGGCAGATATGCACATATTCATGAAAAAGGATATACCGCAACTGCTGTTTGTTTTCCCAATCGGTATTTTCAGGCAATAATATGACCGGGTGAAAGAGTCCGTAGGTCATAGGAGTTATGATCCCGTTAAATTGCTTGATCTCAATTTTCCTTTTCAATGGGTGGTCGGAAAGCCATTCCGTTATCATGTCATTATGGATAGGCAAGGCTGTTTTAAACTCCCGCCTGCATCGCCAGTAGGATATTAAGAATGACACCGCAAGAACTGACATACCAATGAGCCAGATCAAGTTCCATATTGCGGCAGACGGTGATGCCGGCAATGCCTGCGGAACATTAACAGCAGAGAGGTTCTGCGATCCTTCCGATACTGCTTCAAATACCGGCTGTATGTATTCGTATGCAGCAGTATCAGATATTTCAACATCAGACACTTTTCTGCTTACCAATGAATAGATACTGAATGGCGACGGAACAGAAAATGGCAGAAGCAGCCTTACAAGGGCAATTATCCATAATGCCAGAAATGTTTTTTTAGGTAATCGGTCAATTGCAATTGCTCTGATAATTACAATTGCCAGAATCAAGACCGCCCCTGAAAAGCTCATTTGTAATAGACCCATGAAAGCCACCTCACTCCCATTCATCAACGATCTGTTTCAACCGCTCTATCTGTTCAGCAGACAGCTTCTTTCTTCCCAATAGTGCTGCAAACAGTTTTTCGGCACTGCCGTCATAAATTTTGTTTATAAGCTCATTGGTTTCCGCCTCCTGCACTTCCTCTTTAGGAATTATTGCATGGCACATGAAATTCGGCTCAGAGCGCTCTATGGCGCCCTTTTTAATGCAGCGCTTGATAAGAGTATAAGTCGTATTGACATTCCAGCCGTACTCATTTGTCAGCACTTCGGCAATGTGTCTTGCAGGGCAGTCACCCTCATTCCACAGCACACCCATTACTTTCAATTCAGCATCATGTAGTTTAATGTCCATAATTTATATCCTCCTTATAAGACTACAGTATTATTATGCTTTTATAATACAACAGTCTTATTGATTTGTCAACTACAAATGAGCTGATTTGCAAAAAAATCGTCATTATATACAAAATAATCTGGGGATTTATTCTTGCTGTTGTAAAAAGTGTGCAGCCTTGAAAACGGCTGTTTTTTGTGATATAATAGTCCATGAATGATGAAAGAGGGGATATATTATGGATAAAATAAATGATATTATTATGCAGAAGCTGTCGGAAATTGAAGAAAAAGAAAATGTACATATACTGCATTGTGCGGAATCAGGAAGCCGGGCATGGGGATTTGCCTCTCCGGACAGTGATTATGACGTGCGTTTTATTTATGTGAGACCGGCTGAATTTTATCTGAAGCTGGAGAATACCTCCGATGTTATCGAATGGCAGCTTGATGACACCCTTGACATAAACGGCTGGGATATTCAAAAGGCATTGCGGCTTCTTTATAAATCAAATCCTACTCTTTTTGAATGGAAAAACTCGCCCATTATCTATAAGACAACTGATAAATGGATCGGTATGAACGATACCATAAACGAATATTTCAACATTAAATCGGCGGTATATCACTATCTCAATACTGCAAAAAATAATTATAAACCTATTATGCATACAGAAAATGTAAAGCTGAAAAAATATTTTTACATTCTGAGACCTATTCTTGCTTGTAAATGGGTCCTGGATAAGAAAACTCCTCCTCCGGTGTTATTTTCACAGTTAGTTGAAGCAGAGCTTGAAGAAAAAATGCTTCCGCAGGTCAATGCTCTGCTTGAAGCCAAGGCAGTGACCTCCGAAATGGGAACGTCAAAAAGAATAGAGCCTCTTAACGATTACATTGATAAACAGATGGAAGATATACAGATGAGGCTTGATTCTCTGGAACAAACCCCAAATTCAGGATGGGATAAGCTGAACGATCTGTTCATTTCAGTTATTAAAAAGAGTTTTTGAAAGTTAAGGTCGTCAATAATTCATTTTGTGAAAAATATTTTTATAAAAACTATTGCTGTCATTCAAATAATATGGTATAATCATATATAATAACAGAAAATATGCAGATTATAGGTTAGCTATAATTCAATATCGGGATGGAAAGGGGAGCGTGACCATGAATTTCAATAAAGCAGAATTTTATGCGTCCTATGGTCAGTATAAGCAGATCCCTGCTCCCGAAAGACCCGAGATCGCCTTTTCGGGACGTTCAAATGTGGGAAAATCCTCGCTTATAAATAAAATTTTCAATCGAAAAAACCTTGCGAGGGTATCTTCCGTCCCGGGTAAGACAGCTACCATAAATTTCTACGATGCTGACGGCTGCTTTATGGCTGACCTTCCGGGCTACGGATATGCAAAGACCTCCAAAAACGAAAAGCTCCGCTGGGCTGAGCTTGTAGAGGGGTACCTTACCTCGGACAGGGACATCGCTCTGGTAGTGCAGCTTGTGGATATGCGGCATCCGCCGTCCAAGGACGATCTGCACATGATAGACTTTCTCATAGACTGTGAGCAGCCGTTTATTATAGTGTTTACAAAATCCGACAAGCTTTCCAAAAGAGAGCGTGAGGAGCGGAGAAAGGGCTTCGCAGAGGAAATACCCTGCTTTGACCAGATAACCTCCATTGAATTTTCGGCAGTGACCGGCGAAGGTGTGGAAGAAGTACGCTCTGTGATAGAAGAAGCCTCACAAACAGAAGATTAAGGAAAGGAAGCATAAAAATGTTTGTATCAAAGAATCTCAGTGTGAATGAAAACGGACATCTTACAATAGGGGGTATCGACACCACCCAGCTTGCAAAAAAATACGGTACACCTCTTTATGTTATGGACGAGGATCTTATCCGCGAAAACTGCCGCAGCTTCAAGGACTCTATAGACAGATACTACGGCGGAGAGGGTCTTGTATGCTATGCGAGCAAGGCTTTTTGCTGCAAGGCGATGTGCAGGATAATGATGGAAGAGGGAATCGGTCTTGACGTTGTTTCCGAGGGAGAGCTTTTTACCGCTTCAAGCGTGGGTTTCCCTATGGACAAGGTCTGCTTCCACGGCAACAACAAGACTGATGAAGAGCTTTCTCTTGCAATAAGATACGGTGTGGGAAGAATTATCGTCGACAACATCTATGAGCTGGAAAGATTGGGCAGGCTTGCAGGAGAAGCGGGCAAAAAGGTAGGTATCATGTACAGGATAAAGCCCGGCATCGACGCTCACACCCATGATTTTATAAGAACAGGACAGATAGACAGCAAATTCGGATTTGCTCTTGAAACAGGGGAGGCTTTTGAAGCTGTCAAAAAGGCTCTTGAAATAGAAAATGTTGAGCTTGTTGGTCTCCACTGTCACATAGGAAGTCAGATATTCGATATCGACCCATTTGTCCTTGCGGCGGAGGTAATGATAAACTTTATCGCAAAGATCAGGGATGAGCTTGGCTTTGAGGTAAAGGAGCTTAATCTCGGCGGCGGCTTCGGTATCAAGTATACGGACGATGACACTCCCGTACCTTATGACAAGTATATGGAGAATGTCTCTGTCAAGGTCAAGGAGCTTTGCAAAGAAAAAAATGTAAGCCTGCCATTTATTCTGATCGAGCCGGGACGCTCCATTGCTGCTCCTGCGGGAATTACTCTCTACACTGTAGGGGGAGTAAAGAACATTCCCAACATACGTACATATGTATCTGTTGACGGTGGTATGTGCGACAATCCCAGATATGCTCTGTATAAGTCCAAGTATGACGTAGTGGCTGCAAATAAAGCTTCCGAACCTAAAAGCGAGACGGTCACCATTGCAGGCAAATGCTGTGAGAGCGGAGACCTTATCGGCGAGGGTATGCCCATTCAGAAGGTGGAGGAAGGGGACATCATTGCTGTCCTTGCCACGGGCGCTTATAACTATTCAATGTCCTCCAATTACAACAGGATCCCCAAGCCTGCCGTTGTAATGGTAAAGGGCGGGGAGTCAAGAATAGCTGTTATGAGGGAGAATCTTGAAGATATTGTCAGAAATGATGTGGACTAATCAGTGGAGACCCTTTATTAGTGGGCTGTCGGAAAAGAAGTATTTTTTAAGTTTTTTAAAAAGGTTGCGTATCGCTACGCAGCCTTTCTTTTGATTTGAGTATTGATTTTTCCAAAAGATAGTGATATAATAATGATATTCCATTATAAGGGAGCTTTGCCGCAAGCGCTCCATATCATAAGTACACGGCGTACTCTGAGACGACAGCAGTTAAAATTATTCAACGAAAACTTTAAACAGGAGGGCTTATAATGAAAAAAAGATATATTCTATCCTTTTTTACGGCTATTGCTATGGCGTTCTGTTTGGCTGGATGCCAGTCAAATGCTGTTGGTACAGTACAGACTGAACAGACGAATGGCGAAAATCAGAATATAATTACTGTTGCAGAGCAAGTTGATACTACCATTAGTACAGAGAATGAATCTGAAAAATATCCGCTTGAAACTGAATTTAAAATTACTGAATGTTCATTTGAAGATTTTACAAGTGACGTTGAAATAAATGACACAAAGCTTGCTTTCCCTTGTTCATATAAAGAGTTAAATGAGAGTTTTAGTATAGAAAGACCAGTATATTGGTATGATGAAGAAACACAAAAATATGGTTATGAATACCATGTGGATTATAATGATGATATGAATATTATAATAGAATATCATTCCGATTCATCTGATGAAAATATGTTGAAAGCTGACGATATATATTCCTTTTCCATATGGATAGATAATAATTCTTCTTATTCATTTAAATTTGGAAGGGTTAAGTCTGATATGGCAAAAGACGATATAGAAAAAAGTTATGGAAAACCAAATCTTGATATGTCTGTAAATTCATGGTATGTATTTGATAATGATGTGGTTGTACTTGATTTTGATGAAAATAAAAATGTGAATCGTGTAAAATTTTTTTGGAAATAAATCGTTTGAAACAACGAGAGAAGACCTCCTATTTATTAGGAGGTCTTCTTTACATAATCCGCTGTATTGGTCTTATAACTTAATTTGGTGAAAACTTCTTTTGCGATAGCTACGTAAAAAAGGGTCATCCCCCCAATTTTTTTTGAAAAAACTATTTACTTTTTCACTACAATGTGCTAAAATGATAATTGAAAAATAATTCCCTTTAGGAAAGGAAAGAGCACACATGAACAACAATCTTAATAACGAGCATATGGACGATCTGTATACAGCCATTCTGTCCCTTGAAACAAAGGAAGAATGTGCCGCATTTTTTGAAGACCTCTGCACGGTTCTGGAGCTCCAGTCCATGTCCCAGAGAATGCAGGTGGCTAAAATGCTCACAAGCAAAAAGGTCTACAAGGATATTGTGGCTGAAACAGGGGCAAGCACTGCTACAATAAGCCGTGTAAACAGGACTCTCAATTATCAGGGTAGCGGCGGATACGCAATGGTATTTGAGCGTATGAAGGGCAAAAAATAATGGGTGCATACCACAGCTTTTCGTATTTTTATGATATACTTACTCAGAATATATCCTATAAGCATATGGCGGAGTATTTCGACAGTCTTATAAAAATGCACGGGGGCAGAAAAAATCTCCTTCTTGACCTTGCCTGCGGTACGGGAAGCCTTTCCGAGGAAATGAGCAGGATAGGCTACGATGTGATAGGCGTTGACGGCTCCGAGGAAATGCTGAACGAGGCTATTGAAAAAAAGCTGGACAGCGGTCTGAATATCCAGTATCTGTGTCAGGATATGACAAGACTGGATATGTTCGGCACTATTGATGTCACAATATGCGCTCTGGATAGTCTGAATCATCTTCCTGACCTTGATGCTGTCAGGCGTACCGTTGAAAGGGTGTCTCTTTTTTGTGAGCCGGAAGGACTGTTCCTTTTTGATGTGAACACTCCCCATAAGCACAAAAATGTTCTGGGAAACAATACCTTTGTCTATGATATGGATCAGGTCTACTGCGTGTGGCAGAATACCTATCGGGAAAAGGATGACCGTGTTGAGATGTGTCTGGACTTCTTCGAGCGTCAGCAGGACGGCTCCTATAAAAGATATGAGGACAGCTTTTCGGAGATAGCCTTTGATGAAAGCGTCATTGATGATATCCTTGTTAATTCCGGCTTTGAGATAGCAGAAAAGTATGAATATGATACTGTCATGCCGCCGAAGCCTGACAGCGAAAAGCTGGTCTATGTCGCAAGAAAGGTCAGATAAGCTCAGAATTTTGCTTACACAAAACATCGTAAGAGGGGAGGACACATTTTTCTTTGTGGGAAAATGGTCATGATTATGGCAAAAATAGTCCGTACAATATCCGGAGACGGCTCGGTGGCAGCCACAGCCATTGATGCAAAGGATATTGTTTCAAGAATAGAACAGATACACAAGACCTCTGCTGTTGTATCGGCTGCACTGGGACGTCTGTCAATAGCAGCGTCTCTTATCGGCATAGGTCTTAAAGGAGGTGACGACTCCGTAACCATACGTATGGACGGGGGAGGCCCCACAGATATTCTCATTGCAGTGTCAGACAGCAGCGGAAATGTCAAATCCTATGTTGGAAATCCCGTGGTCGAGATACCACTTAACAAATTCGGCAAGCTGGATGTTGCAGGAGCAGTGGGAAACAGCGGTACTCTTTCTGTGGTGAAGGATCTTGGACTGAAAGAGCCCTATGTGGGACAGGTACCTATAGTTTCGGGAGAGATAGCCGAGGATATCGCCAATTATTTCGCGGTCAGCGAGCAGATACCCACTGTCTGCGGACTGGGAGTGCTTGTGAATCCTGATCTTACCATAAAAGCAGCAGGAGGATATCTTATACAGCTTCTGCCTTTTGCGGACGAAAGCTGCATAGACACTCTTGAAGCAAATATCGGAAAGCTTCCCTCGGTGACAAATATGCTTGATTCGGGCATGACAGCAGAGGACATTGCAATGAGCGTCCTTGAAGGTCTGGAGCCTGAGCTGCTGGACTCCTTTGAGTCCTCCTACAAGTGCGACTGCAGCAAGGAGCGCGTTGAAAAGGCACTTATCAGTCTTGGCAGGGAGGAGCTTACAAAAATGGCAGAGGAGGAAGAAAGCATCGAGGTGTGCTGCCACTTCTGCGATAAGAAGTACAATTTCTCCCGTGAAGAAATACGGGGTCTCATGAAATAAATAATGAAATAAGATAAGTCCTATGCGGGAAAATATCCCGCATAGGACTTTTTGTTTTTTTATACGATCTTTTCGCTGTCCTTAAGCTTCCGGTTTTCACGGTCATGCTTTGCCTGACGTTTTTTTGCTCTCTTGTCGGTATTCTTTTCCGAAAAGTAGTTAAGAACGGTAAGCACTGCAAGCAGGACAGTAACGATGACTGTAAGAAGATGCCTTTCAGCAAGTGGCTCGGTCTCTGTTTTGGATATGAGAGTATTTGGTATTGCATAGATCTCTGAAACGGTATATATGTAGGATACCGTGCCAATAATATTAAAGACAGCGGGCAGCCACACCTTTTCAAAAATTGCAAGTATTGTACCCGAGATCAGGAAAAATGAGCTTATCAGAAGAGCTATCCCTAATTTTCCGTATTTTTCATAATTGACTACTATTATGGAGATACCTCCGAAAATATCAATGTACCCTGAAATTATTGCAGCAGCGGCAATACATAATGTCATAGTCGTGATTCTTGCTTTTTTCATAAAGTCTGAAAATCTCCTTGTGCTTTTCTTAAATATAGTATAACACAAAAACGGTATGAAATGCAAGCGGAAATCTAATTTCCGTTTTCGACAAGTTATTTTAAAGTTTGGGTGTAAAATAACAGAATAAAAAGCACTGATAAATCAGACTAAAATGCTAATAGTAGTAAAGAACTTCGCAGAAAGGAGAAAGCGGAATTTAAAAATGAGAAGATTTATTAAAATGACGGCGGCGATGGCGAGTATTATGATCCTGACTTGTCTGGGACTTATAATATATTATAACAGATCGCTGCCGAACAATTATTATATAACAACAGGCAGCGAGCTGAAAATTTCCGGATTTATAGAAGCAATTCCTTGTTATAATGTATATTCCGGAGAAAAAGCGGCTGCTGTAAGTACAAATAATGTAAAGCGTGCTGAGCTTAAATTATTAGGAATTATTCCAATTAAAACAGTAAATATTCAGGAGGTCAATGAACCTGTTCTGATACCATGCGGAGATCCCTTCGGGATAAAGCTGTTGACGGACGGGGTAGTTGTGGTTGAAGTGAGCAGCTTTGAAACATCTTCCGGACTAAAGGCTCCTGCTATGGATGCAGGGATAAAAACAGGCGATATTATAAAGACCATCAACGGACAGAGGATAAAATCGAATGAGGATATAGCGCATATTATTGAAAAAAGCGGCGGAGAAAGCCTGTCAGTTGATCTTGTAAGAGACGATAAAGGCATCACGGTAAATGTAGACCCAAAAATTTACAATGCAGACGGCACATATCATGTGGGACTCTGGGTAAGGGACAGCTCTGCAGGTATAGGCACAATTACCTTCTATGACCCTGAAACAGGGGTTTTTGCGGGACTTGGACATCCGGTATGTGATGTTGATACCGGATGCATTCTTCCTTTATCGAAGGGAGAGGTAGTGGACGTTACGGTAAACAGCATCAAAAAAGGAACCTCGGGAGTTCCCGGTGAGCTTATAGGAAGCTTTTCCTCCGGCTCTGCTATGGGATCACTGGAAATGAACTGTGAAAACGGTCTGTATGGGATAATGTCAGATTATGAGCCTGTCAACGATGGGATACCGCTTGGAATGAGACAGGAAATTGAAGCAGGTGATGCGTATATCTATACGACCATTGATGACGGTGCCCCCCGGAAATATGCAATTTCCATTGAGAAGATCGACCTTCAGGACTCACGCAGCGGAAGAAATATGATAATAAAGATCACCGACAAGGAGCTTCTGGAAAAAACAGGGGGTATTGTTCAGGGAATGAGCGGAAGCCCCATAATACAGAACGGAAAGCTTGTGGGTGCGGTGACACACGTATTTGTGAACAATCCTACAAAGGGATACGCAATATTTGCAGACACCATGTACAGCTGTTCCAGGAATGTTATAACAGAGGACTCCGCAGCATAATAATGTTAATGAGCCGCAAAACTGCCCTTACCGCTTGAACTTTGCAGCGGTAAGGGTAAAGGCTTTTCCTTTGCCGGTTTGTACAATATTGTGTCAAAAATTATGGAAATAAATTTTGAAAAAACACTTGACAAATCTTTCTGCATAGTGTATAATAAATATCGTTGCTGAAACAAATGGGAGCATAGCTCAGCTGGGAGAGCATCTGCCTTACAAGCAGAGGGTCATAGG
>JAFLUI010000103.1 GCA_022508825.1 Oscillospiraceae bacterium | reverse complement strand
TAATGGGAAGATCGTGCATGAAATGGACGCCGTTATAGCGGCGAAACATAAGGCTTCCTCAGACAGGGCACAGTATTGACAAGTAAACAGATAACGTGTATAATGAATCAGAAAGAGTATGCCGGACTTTCAAAGTATACCGATCACTGCAAACAATGCATTTGGATGTATCTTGGTGCAGTATATATAAACAAATTGGGAGGTAAGAGAAATGACGATAAACACCAAAGCACAGGGTGCCGAGCTTGAGATCGCACTTTCAGGCAGACTTGACACCATCACTGCACCGCAGCTGGAGGCGGAGCTGAAACGCAGCATCGACGGAGTTGCGACGCTTATCATGGACTTCAGCCAACTTGAATACCTTTCATCAGCCGGACTTCGCGTGCTGCTTGCGGCGCAGAAGGTGATGAACAGGCAGGGTACTATGGTTATACGCAATGTCAATGATACGATAATGGAAGTGTTCGAGATCACCGGCTTTGCAGACATCCTTACTATCGAGAACAGCGAGGGGTAACTCAAGTGGGCAGTTCAAAAGAAAAATCAGCGTTTAAGCTTGCAGTTGTTCTGATACTTATTATCGAAACCTTTGCCCTGACCGGGGTCATAGTCTATCTTGCGCTTGACAAAGGAACGGGAGCCGCCTCTGAGCTTAGCTATGACTATTCTGAAAATGGCAAATACGTTTTGTACATAGGACTTAACGACAAGGACACCTATGTCCAGATCATCCCCACGGAAGAAGCCATAGCTGCGGTGAACGGCATATGCGTGAAATATGCGGAGGGCTACACCGTCTCGCAGGCAAAGGGCGGCTGGGTGGACGAGACCGGCGCATTGACGGAGGAAACGTCCCTTATTTACACTCTCAGCGGTGTGGAAGAGGCGGCGGTCATCTCGATAATGGACGAGGTTTTGTCGGCGCTTAATCAGAATTCCATTCTTGTGGAGCGGCAGGATATCACCTACACCTATTACAGCGGTAGGTAACCTCGGAGGGGTTTAATGAGCAAAACCGAAAACAATATCCTTTTATTTTCTATCACCCTTTGCTGGGCAGCCTCTTACGTTTTCATAAAAAGTCTGCCGTCTGTCCTTTCCACCTATGCGTATCTGACCTTGACCTGCGGTATTGCCGCTGTGCTGCTCACCGCTGTTTTCTTCAGAAAATTCAAAAATCTGAAGCCGGTCACCATATTGAAATCCGCTGCCCTGTCGGGACTGCTTCTTGCAAATCTGATTTTTGATAAATTAGGGATAAACCTGCTGGCTTCATCAACGGCAAGCGTTCTTGCCGCCACATCAATACTTATTGTTCCTTTCATTATGATAATAATGAGAAAGAGCCCCACTGTAAACAATATAGTGGGAGCCGTTGTCATAATGGCAGGAATAATTATTACCGGCGGCTTCAATTTAGAAAACATTTTCAGCGAGGGAGCATTGTTCATGCTGCTCTCCGCCGTATCCACCTCAATATATACCATCGTGGCGGATAAGATCACCAAGGAGGAGGATCCGCTGCTGCTGAGTGTAATGCAGATGTGGATAACGGCAATATTGGGATATATCATGTGGTTCATCGAGGATCCCGGCACTTTTTCCTCCCTTGAATATACCAACGAGATGCTCTCCTCCATATTCATACTGGCTTTTTTCAGCAAGGCATACGCTTATGTGGCGCTGATGTATTCCCAGAAATACTCCAATCCTATAAACGTTACCATAATCGCATCCACAGAGCCGGTGGTCACTCTTGTCTTAGCGGTGCTGATACCTACGGCTTTTGAGGAACAGTTCACAGCTGCGGCGATCTTCGGCGCTGCCGTCATTATGGCAGGGGCAATAATTTCGGGGACGGATTTTCTTTCCCGCAGAAGGAGGGAAAAGCATGAAGCTGAGTAAGCCGGTGCAGTTTTTTATCGTTTTTGCCGCTTTCCTTGCGCTGGGTATACCGTTTAAAGTTATGGTACTGGTAGAGGGCTTTACCGAGGTCAGACCGGTAAACGCCATTCCTCCCGTGGCGGGGATGATGTTCGGTCCCTGGGGAGCTTTGGCCTGCGGGCTGGGAAACGTGATATGCGATCTGTTCGGCACCTTCAACCTTACTTCTCTCTTAGGCTTGTTCGGCAACTTCGCCGCCGCATATCTGCCTTACAGACTGTGGTACATTTATTCGGCGGAACAGCCCAATCTGCATAAAAATATAAACATCCTCAAGTATGCGCTCATATGTCTTTCGGCGGCTCTGACCGTAAGCTGGTTTTTGGGTCTGGGTCTTTATTATTTTTTTGGGACATGGATAGAGGAGGTATACACCTATGTACTGTTCAACAACTTCGGATTTTCCATCGGGCTGGGTATGCCGCTGATGATAATGGTGTCCTCCGATGATGTAAAGCTCGCTCCCTGCGAAGGTGCAAAAAAATATATAATACTTCGCAGCGGGAAGCTCAGAAGGCTGATCCCGTTTATACATACTGCGGTAATGGCGGCAATTTCGGTGATGGTGCTGGTATTCCGCATCTCTCCGGAAGGAAATATCGCTGTCGGCGTTTTGTCCGTAGTGGGATTATGCGGCACTGTGGCTTTACTTGTTTAAATCGGTAAGGAGATAAAGATGGCGAACGAAAAAAATTCATACTTAAAAAAAATAGCCGTGGCGATCATATCGGCGATCGTATTTTTTGTGATAACGATGCCCTTTCGCCAGCTGTTTCAGGTGATGGAGGTCACCGAGGTGCGCCCCGCAGCCGCATTGAACCCTACCTGCGGATTGCTTTTCGGTTTCTGGGGAGCATTGGGCTGCGCCTTGGGCAATCTTGCTGCCGATATTATCTCCGGGTACAGTCCGCTGATGTGCCTGCTGGGCTTTGTCGTTCAGGTGCTGTTCGGCTTGATACCGCATTTGGTATGGAAAAGCTTCAAGTGTCAGGTGCGGCTGGACTCCTCATTGAACGTACTGAGGTATATGCTGATGATAACCGCCAACTCGGTAGTGATCGCCATACTTTTGGGCGTTGCAATGTTTATTACCGGAATAGGCGAGATATTCTCAATGACCACCCTTATGCTGTTTCACAATAATTTCGTGTTCGGCGTGGTTCTGGGTATTCCGATAATTTTAGTCTACACAAGGATAAAGCTGAAAAAGGTGGGAGGGCACTTTACGCTTAACGAGCAGTTTATTATGATATTCCTGTTCCTTGCAATCCTGTCCGCCGTAATAATAGGAGTGTATGCTTTCAGCGAAACGTCGGGATATGTCACAAACCTGCTCGACTTATGGAACGGTGTGTATATTGCCATTTCAACGGATCTTATTTTGTTCAGCGCTGCCATCGTGGGCTTTCTGCACTACGGCGAAAAGAATATTGCACTTCCCATGGAAAACCTTTCCCGTGCCGCAAGCAAGTACACCGAAAATGACAGCAAGCTGAACACCGAGCTGTTGGTTGATACCTGTCAGCAATACGAGAGCCTGCACGGCGAAGCGGGAGAGATGGCAAGGGCTTTTGGAAAAATGGCTCTTGACATTGAACACTGCGTTGACAATATCACCAGGATCACCGCCGAAAAGGAAAGAATAGGCGCAGAGCTTGATGTTGCCACCCACATTCAGAAGTCGATGCTGCCATGCATTTTCCCTGCATTTCCCGACCGCAGGGAGTTCGATATCTACGCCACAATGGACCCTGCAAAGGAGGTAGGCGGCGACTTCTACGATTTCTTTATGGTGGACAGCCGCCATCTGGCTATAGTCATGGCGGACGTTTCGGGAAAGGGCGTTCCCGCCGCACTGTTTATGGTGATAGGCAAGACGCTGATAAAGGATCACACCACCCCCGGCACCGACCTTGGGGCAGTGTTCACCGAGGTAAACGACCTGCTCTGCGAATCCAACAGCGAGCAAATGTTCATAACAGCCTTTGAAGGCGTGCTTGACCTTGTTTCAGGCGAGTTTAAGTTTGTGAATGCCGGACACGAAATGCCCTTTATCTGCCGTGCAGGAGAAAATTATGCGGTACATAAAATAAGACCCGGTTTCGTGCTGGCCGGCATGGAGGGTATGCGCTACCGTTCGGGAAGTATAACCCTTGCCCCCGGTGACAAAATATTCCAGTACACTGACGGCGTTACCGAGGCTACCAATGCAGGTAATGAGCTTTACGGCATGGAGCGGCTGGAAAAGGTGCTTAATGCAAACAAAGGCAAAAAACCTACGGAGCTTCTTCCCATGGTCAAGGAGGACATCGATCGGTTTGTGGGGGAAGCTCCGCAGTTTGACGATATAACCATGCTGTGCCTTGAGTACAGCAGTGCCATGGAGGTGGAAAATGAAAGAGCTGACGATTGAGGCGACCACGGACAATATCCCGGCAGTTACCGACTTTGTAAATGAACAGCTGGAAGAGCTGGGATGCTCCATGAAGGTGCAGATGCAGATAGACATAGCCATCGACGAGCTGTTCGGCAACATCGCTCACTATGCTTACAGTTCCGAGACAGGCTGCGCCACCGTGCGCGTGGAGCTGATCGAGGCTCCGCTTTCGGTAGTTATCACCTTTATCGACAACGGCGTGCCCTATGACCCGCTGAAAAAGGAGGATCCGGATACATCTCTCTCCGCCGAGAACAGGCAGATAGGGGGACTCGGTATCTACATGGTGAAAAAAAGCATGGATGCAGTGTCTTATGAGTATAGAAACGGTCAGAATATATTGACTGTTACCAAGAAATTATGAATTTATCCTAAAAAATACATGATGCTGAAACAAATTGTAAATAAAAGGGAGATAACAAAATGGCAAACAGTGTTTTCAGGCAAAAAAGCATTGAACGGGTATCCTCACCCGAACAGCTGAACGATTATATACGGGTGACAAACCCGGGCATATGGATAGTCCTTGCGGCAGTGGTGGTGCTGCTGACCGGCTTTATCGTATGGGGCGCAGTGGGAACTCTTGAGACAAAGCTGAGGGTTGCCGCGGTCTCCGATTCGGGAACACTCACCTGCTACGTCAAAGAGGCCGATCTTGACCGTGTCGGGACGGACAACAGGGTACGCATCGGCGGCAGTGAATATACCGTTGCCGGCATTTCCGCCCTGCCCATTGCCGTTGACGGCAGCTTTACCGACTATACCCTGCACATCGGTCAGCTTACGATGGGTGAGTGGGTATATTCAGTGACTCTTAGCGGCGATCTTCCCGAGGGCACATATGAAGCGGAGATAGTGACGGACAGCGTCTCCCCCATCTCTTTTCTGTTCAATTAAGCGAGGGGGAACACAGTATGCCTAAGAAAATAAACGAAAAACCCGTCACAAAGGGCGTGGCAAAGGTTCCCGTCGTGATGCAGATGGAGGCGTTGGAGTGCGGCGCCGCTTCGCTTACAATGATACTGGCTTATTACGGCAAATGGGTGCCGCTGGAGCAGGTGCGTGCAGACTGCGGCGTTTCCCGTGACGGCTCCAACGCAAAGAACGTGCTGAAAGCCGCCCGCAGCTATGGCCTGACCGCAAAGGGCTACCGCTACGAGCCGGAGCAGCTGAAGGAAAAGGGCACCTTCCCCTGCATAATCCACTGGAATTTCAACCACTTTTTGGTTTTATGCGGCTTCAGGGGCAACAAGGCGGTATTAAACGACCCGGCAAAGGGAAACTATACCGTCTCAATGGAGACCTTCGACAAAAGCTTTACGGGTATCTGCATGATGTTCCAGCCCGGTGAAAGCTTTGAACCCGGGGGAAAGCCCAAGAGCGTCCTTGCCTTTGCAAAAAAGCGGCTTCGGGGGGCGGGGGCTGCGGTGGCCTTCGTCGTGATCACCACATTGATAACCTCCCTTATCGGTGTTATTCAGCCTGCGTTTTCGCGTATCTTCCTTGACAGGCTGCTGACACAGGAAAACCCCGAATGGTTCTATCCATTTTTGGGAGCGCTTGCCCTGCTGTCCTTGGCTCAGCTTGCGGTTGCGTTTATTGAGGCGCGGGCAAAGCTGAAAATAGAGGGCAAGCTGTCGGTGGTGGGGGACACCTCCTACCTGTGGAGAGTGCTGCGTATGCCTATGGAGTTTTTCTCCCAGCGAATGGCGGGGGATATCCAGCAGCGGCAGACCACCAACGCCTCCATTGCGGGTAATCTTGTGAACACCTTTGCGCCCCTTGTGCTGAATACCATAATGATGATCTTTTATCTGGCGGTAATGATACGCTACAGCTGGATACTGACCCTTGTGGGGCTTGCGTCCATACTGCTGAATGTGTTCATGTCCCGTATCATTTCCAAAAAACGTATGAACATAACCCGTGTGCAGATGCGTGACGCGGGTATGCTGGCAGGGGCTACGGTGGCGGGGATCGAAATGGTAGAGACCATCAAGGCCAGCGGTGCGGAAAACGGCTTCTTTGAGAAGTGGGCAGGCTATCAGGCCGGCGTCAACACCGGGCAGGTGAAATTCGCCAAGCTGAACCAATATTTAGGGTTGATACCAAGTCTCATATCCTCCCTTGCCAACATCGCCGTACTTATCCTCGGCGTGTGGTTTACCATGGAGGGGGAGTTCACGGTGGGCATGATAATGGCATTTCAGGGTTTCCTTGCCTCCTTCACCGCTCCTGCCACCATGCTGATTTCTGCAGGACAGACCATTCAGGAAATGCGCACTCAGATGGAGCGTGTGGAGGACATTATGGAGTACCCCACCGACGTCAATTTTGACCTTGACAATAAAGAACAACATAGTGAGGATATCAGCTTTGATAAGCTGTCCGGCAGGGTGGAGATGAAGGACGTCACCTTCGGCTACTCCCGTCTTGCCGAGCCGCTTATAGAAAATTTCAACCTCAGCTTAAAGCCCGGCAGCCGTGTGGCGTTTGTGGGCGGATCAGGCTGCGGTAAATCCACACTGTCAAAGCTCATTTCGGGACTGTATCAGCCCTGGAGCGGCGAGATCTTATTTGACGGCAAGCCAATGAAAAGCATCGACCGCAGCGTGTTCACCGGCTCCCTTGCCGTTGTGGATCAGGATATAATTTTATTTGAGGACACCATCAGGAACAATATCAAGATGTGGGACACCTCCATCGAGGACTTCGAGATGATACTGGCTGCTAAGGACGCCCGGCTCCATGAGGACATAATGCAGCGTGAGGGCGGCTACAGCTATGTCATCACCGAGGGCGGCAAGGATTTTTCAGGCGGTCAGCGGCAGCGCATGGAGATAGCCCGCGTGCTTGCCCAGGATCCCACGATCATCATTTTAGACGAAGCCACCAGCGCATTGGACGCAAAGACGGAGTACGAGGTGGTCAAATCGATCAAGGACAGAGGGATCACCTGCATCGTAGTTGCCCACAGGCTTTCCACCATACGTGACTGCGACGAGATAATCGTCATGGATAACGGCAAGGTGGTTGAGCGGGGTACCCATGAGGAGCTGTACGCAAAGAACGGCTGCTATGCGCAGCTGGTTTCCAATGAATAGGGGGTGGCTTTATGGGTTGGTTTGACGAACAGATAAAGCAGCGTAAGGAGCAGGATCAGGATACCTTTGAAGAGGCCATCGCAGGCATATCCGACGCTGTGACCGGCTTGCGCATATCTTCTGCTTTTGCCAATGAACAGGGTAAGGCAAAGGACGCCATTGACGAGATACTCAGATATTATCACGTAAAGACCCGTGAAGTGCCCGAAAGCGTCACGGATATCGACGAGCAGCTGGAATTTCTCATGCGCCCCTACGGTATCATGCGCAGGACGGTAAATCTGGACAAGGGGTGGTACAGGGACGCAATCGGCGCTATGCTGGGTGTGAGGAAATCCGACGGCTCGGTGGTTGCCTTTCTCCCCACAGGACTGTCGGGTTACTCCTATTTTGACAGCGAAAAGGGCAAGCGTGTCAAGATATCCCGAAATAACGAGGGATTGTTTGAGACTGAAGCGATCGCCTTCTACAAGCCCTTCCCCCTGAAAAAAATAAACATCGGCTCTCTGCTGAAATACATAGCGGGCATTCTGTCCGTTTCCGATTACCTTTTGGCTGCAGCGGCTGCCTTGGCGGTGACATTGGTAGGCATGCTTGGTCCCAAGCTGAACCAGCTGCTCTTTGGACTTGTAATAGACAGCGGGGACATTGCGCTGCTGGTGTCAATTGCGATTTTTATGGTGTGCGTGTCGGTTTCATCGCTTCTTATCGGTGCGGCAAATTCCCTCATCATGGCACGTATCGGCACAAAAATGGAAGTCACCGTGCAGGCTGCCACCATGGCGCGCATCATGTCCCTTCCGGCGGCGTTCTTCAAGAATTACAGCTCGGGCGAGCTTTCCTCACGTTCAAATTACATCAATATGCTCTGCTCCATGCTGGTGAGCGCCGTTTTATCCACCGGTCTTACGTCGCTGTTCTCTCTTGTATACATTTCTCAGATATTCGCCTTCGCTCCTGCGTTGGTGGTTCCCGCACTGCTCATTATCATTGTCACGGTGCTTTTCTCCCTGCTTACTACCTTTGTGCAGATGAGGCTATCCAAGCGGCAGATGGAACTCAGCGCAAAGGACAGCGGTATGAGCTATGCACTGATAACCGGCGTGCAGAAGATAAAGCTCACAGGTGCGGAAAAGCGTGTCTTTGCCAGATGGGGTAAGCTGTATGCAAGTCAGGCGAGAATGACCTACAATCCGCCCGCATTCATCAAATATAACTCGGTGATCACCACTTTGATCTCTTTGGCGGGCACATTTGTAATGTACTGCGTGGCGGTCGTCAGCGGGGTGTCCGTAGCCGATTACTATGCCTTCAATACGGCATACGGAATGGTGTCGGGCGCATTCATGTCCCTTGCGGGAGTTGCGCTCACCGCCTCGCAGATAAAGCCTATACTCGATATGGCAAAGCCCATTATGGATGCGGTTCCGGAGATATCCGAGGGAAAGCAGGTGATAACCCGTCTTTCCGGCGGCATTGAGCTGAACAACGTCTCCTTCCGCTACAGCGAGAATATGCCCTATGTTTTGGATGATCTTTCACTGAAGATACGGCCGGGTCAGTATGTGGCGATAGTTGGCGCAACGGGCTGCGGCAAATCTACCCTTATGCGCCTGATGTTAGGCTTTGAGACGCCTCAGAAGGGTGCGGTCTACTATGACGGAAAAGATCTTGCAAGCATCGACCTGAAGTCCCTGCGCCGCATGATAGGCACCGTTATGCAAAATGGCAAGCTGTTTCAGGGAGATATCTACTCCAACATCATTATAGCCGCCCCACGGCTCACAATTGACGAGGCATGGGAGGCCGCCGAGCTTGCGGGCATTGCAGAGGACATACGTCGGATGCCAATGGGTATGCACACAATGATCTCCGAGGGCAGCGGCGGAATTTCCGGCGGGCAGCGGCAAAGGCTGATGATCGCCCGTGCAATTGCGCCAAAGCCAAAGATACTCATGTTCGACGAAGCCACCAGCGCGCTGGACAATCTCACACAGAAAAAAGTCTCCGAATCGCTGGACGGGCTGAAATGCACAAGGATAGTCATTGCCCACCGACTCTCCACCATTAAGCAGTGCGACAGGATAATCTATCTGGAAAAGGGGCATATCGTTGAGGACGGCACTTATGAGGAGCTTATCGCAAAGAAAGGTAAGTTTGCCGAATTGGTGGCAAGACAGATAGTTTGATAGGGATCGGAGGATAATTGAAGCGGA
>JAFLUI010000102.1 GCA_022508825.1 Oscillospiraceae bacterium | reverse complement strand
TTGCACTTTGTGCAAATCAGTTGCGGCGCTTTGCGCCGCTAAATGATAATTTATTCAACCTCATATATCCTGTTTAGCATTGCCTTTTTGTTTTTCCTCTCATTGAGACCGATTATCACCAGCGTTCCTATTCCCATGATCGAAAGGAATATTCCCATCGCCATGCCTTTAGGGAAGAATTTCATCTCTATAGTGTGTGTGCCCTCGCTTACAGGTACCCCGATAAGAGCGTCCACAAGCTTGACAGGCGCAGTCCTCTTTCCGTCCACATAGATCGTCCAGCCCGGCTCCCATGAAAGTGTTGTAAATAGTATGCCGTCCTTTTCTGCGGTGACAGTACCCTTTATGTGATCCTCTTTAAAGGACGTTATCTCAAGAGGCTGCCTGCTAAGCTCATCCACGGCATCCTCAAACATTTTCTGGTCAAGGTAATAAATATAGTTTTCCTTGAACAGTACCTCGTTTTTCTCCTCACGGATAGTTGTTATCAGGGATATCTCTTCCCCTGGAGAGAACCGTCCCAACGGCATTATAGTCATGTTTCCGCCTTCGTAATAGTAGTCAACAAATTCCTCATTGAGCCACAGATTGATCTTTCTCTCATAGCTTGACGGGAAAAACATATATATCATGTCATCTGTGGGCGCGTCAAACAAAAACTCAATATGTGAGTTCTGCCCCTCTATCCTCGGCACATATTTACTGTGATTGCCGTAGGCGGAGGGCTTTGCATTCTCGGGGACGATACGGTCTATAGTGATCCTTTTAAAGAATTCCAGATCATCATTACCGGACAGCATCGCAGACAGCAGCATATTCTGATTTTCAAAGGGATTTTCCCATGAGGTAAAGCTCAGATCGGCAATGGAACTGTCCGCCATAAACGCAACAGGCAGAGCGTAAGGGTTTTTGTACACATACATGATCTCCTTGCTGTCTCCATTGGCAAGTACAAGGTCATCATAGTGGACAGACTTTGCCACCTCCGGCGTCAGGTCTTCCTCTGTTTCTTCCTCCAATTCCGCTGATTCTTCGGCATCATCGCTCTGATCGGACTTTTCCTTTTTCTGAGGGACAGTCCCCTTTTCCATAACATATTTTATTCCGAAAAGGGCATCCGTAACATAGGTAGCTCCCCTGTATTTTATATAGTGTCCGCCGTAAGAAAATCCCATATTCCGCAGGAACTGTATAGGCGCGGAGTTCAACGTGGAGCTTGAATGCGAAACTCCGAAGGAACCGAACGCCATAGCATCATTGACTGTACGGTGAAAATTTTTCTCAATGCGGTATACGCCGTCGTCCATGTCATATATTTTCTCAACTGTATTTCTTCCCAGAGTGATATATCTGTTGTATGAGCTGTGCTTGGAGTACACCACATCACGATTGATCTCCTTCATTGTAAATGTTGTAGAGACAGTCAGCTCAGCGACGATGAACACCGTCATGATGATGGGTATTGGCTTCACCCTGTAATGCTTCTTATGCAGGTAGAGCAGCAGTGCATACACTGCGGAAAGACCGACAGTGAACCATATCGTAAGAAGAAGATGGGTCTTTTCGATATCCTTTCCGTTGGCAGTGACAATGATATCCTGCTTGTCCACATATATGGCATAAGCAGCCAGCAGGAAAAATGCGCCCCCTATCTCCTTGAAGCTCACTCCCTCTATACGCTCAAGAGCCTGTGCCGCCATAATGAGCATGATAAAGCTGAATGTAAAGGAATATCTGTAAGGAAGCCAGTTAGGCACCTGAAATCCATGCCATACCAGATCCACTGTGGACATATACATAGAAAGTATTATAGTAACGCAAAGCAGACCGCAGCCAAGCTTCTGACGGAATTTTATGTTGCTGTTGAAGAAGTAGAGAGGTATCAGCAGTATCGTCAGGACTCCGCAGTATACCACGGGAGAACCCTCCGGACGGCAGGTGTCGTAAACATTTGGAAGCAGATTCACAAAAAAATCAATAATGTCAAACTGAGCCTTCATGTCATATTTCGGAGTTGTAAAGGTGAATTTTCCCAGACTGAGACTGTAATAAAGAGGTATCAGCAGCCATGCAGAGCATATTGCCGATATGATGCCCCCTACCGCAAACTTGACCCCCGATAAAATGAAGTCCTTTACAGAAAAGGGCATAGTGTCCTCTGATATGAAGAAATAGTATGCCAGAAAGTAAAAGCAGCAGAAAATTGCGATCATCCAGCCGATATAGAAGTTTGCAATGAACATCAGAGCCAGCGTGATAATAAACATCAGCCATTCACTTTTGTCCACCAGTCTTTCTATTCCCATGCATATTATGGGAAGGTATACAAGACCGTCCAGCCACATGGGGTCCATAAGCTGAACTATCATATATGCCATGAGACTGTACATTATTGAAAACATCAGGGAGTTATATGGAGAAATATTCCTTGAATTGCGCAGGTACCAGCAGAATGTCACCGAAGCAGTCCCCACCTTGAGCATCTGCATTATAAGCAGGGATTCGGTAATTATCGACCTTGGCAGAAGCATTACCACTATAGTAAAGGGACTCGCCAGATAGTAAGCGAACATACCCATGGTCTCTCCGGAGAAATTCCTGCTCCAGCTGTTTACCAGACTTCCATTGCCCCAGAAAGCGTCCCGGAGATTTTCAAAGTAGTATACATACTGACCGTTCAGGTCAAGAACAAGTACCGACTGATCCTTTACCGGATAGAGTCCGAAGATCAGATAGGATGTCAGAAGGACTATCATCGGTATGAAAAAAGCAAAAATATAAAGCCTTTTATTAAACAAAAAGGACTTCACATTCAAATTCAAGTTCAGAGGTGTTTTCATATAAAATACTCCGTTCACAGAATTTAACGGGAAAAAGCGACCCACTGTATACTATTATAATGCTTTTTGGACAGGTTTACAAGAGCTTTTTGGAAAAAAATAAAAAAATTGCCTGATTCCCCTTGTTAAATGGTACAGGATATGATATAATAAAAAAAGAACATTTGTTGTGTGATTTTTACATATATTTACATTAGGAGGACTTCTTATGCACCTTTTTGAAAAAACTGTCAGCTCTGACCTTATCTTTGACGGAAAGATCATCACCGTAAAAAATGACACCGCCGAGCTTGAAAACGGGGAAATAGTCCCCCGTGAGCTTGTTGTCCATCCCGGTGGAGTATGCGTCGTCCCCATCACCGACAAAGGGGAGATACTTATGGTCAAGCAGTTCAGATATCCGTTCCAGACCGTCCTCACCGAAGTTCCTGCAGGAAAGCTGGAGGTCGGCGAGGATCACCGCGAAGCAGGTCTCCGTGAGCTTCGGGAGGAAACAGGAGCAGTCTGCGAAAAATTCGAGTATCTTGGAGTGTGCTATCCGTCAGTAGCATATCTCAGCGAAAAGATCCATATGTACATGGCAACAGGACTTACCTTTGAAAAGCAGGATCTTGACGAGGATGAATTTCTTGACGTTATAAAAATAAAAATAGAGGACGCCGTAAAAATGGTAATGAACGGCGAGCTTCCGGACGCTAAGACCCAGTGTGCGGTACTTAAATCAGCCATACTCCTGGGCAAAATTGGAATATAATAAATAAGGAGCCGCAGATCAGAGCGGTGCTCCGCTCCGACCTGCGACCCCTTTTGAGATAACCCTTTTTATCCCCGGCTTACCAAGCCATGCATACCGGGTCCTTTATTGCTTCCGGACCCTTAATGCCTGCTGAGCCATTAAAGTCCGGCTTCTTCAGCCTCGGCCTCTGCCTGCATCTGCTCGATATGACGGGTGTAAGCCTCAAGGATCTCGTCCTCAACAAGCTTACGCGCTTCAGGAGAGATCGGGTGAACGATATCCCTGAAGGTTCCGTTTTCATCTTTTCTGCTGGGCATTGCTACGAACAGTCTTTCATCGCCCTGTACGACCTTGATGTCGTGTACGGCAAGCATGTTGTCGATGGTGATGGAGATGACTGCTCTGAGTCTTCCGTCAGGAATGATCTTCCTGATCTTAATGTCGGTGATGTTCATTTGAAACGTCCTCCTTAGTAATTGACATTTGTGATATACGGTACAAATATATTATTGAGTATTAAATGGTAAATTATTCAGTATTAAACATAAATTTTCACCAATACTATGTATATCACTTATATCTATTATAACAAAATTTTTCTTAACAAACAATATGCGGGGTGTGTTTTTTGAATAAACATTTTTTTAACAACTGTAGCCATATTCATTTTATTGGTATCGGCGGAAGCGGGATGTACCCACTTGCCCAGATACTTCACAGCCTTGGATACTATCTTACAGGCTCTGACAACAACGATACCGAGACCCTTCAGGCAGTCAGAGACATGGGTATCCCCGTTTTTCTGGGACAGCGCGCCGAAAACATTGAGGGCGCCGACCTTATTGTCCACACTGCAGCCATACTTCCCGACAATCCCGAGCTTATCGCCGCAAAGGAAAGCGGAGTCACCGTTCTGGAACGGAGCCAGCTACTTGGAAAGATCACCGAGCAGTTCGGGAACTCCATATGCGTAAGCGGCACCCACGGCAAGACCACAGTCACCTCCATGATAACCCAGATACTCGTTATGAAGGGGGACGACATAAGCGCAGTCATAGGCGGAAAGCTTCCCCTTATCCACGGCAGCGGCAGAGCAGGAAAAAGCGATACTATGGTCTGCGAAGCCTGTGAGTTTCAGGATCATTTCCTCAATCTGTCGGTGGACACGGCAGTAATACTTAACGTGGATGAAGACCACCTGGACTACTTCAAAAACCTTGACAATATAATAAGATCCTTCCGTAAATTCTGTGAAAACGCCTCAAAGACGGTCATTATCAACGGAGACGATGCAAATTCCATGAAAGCTCTGGAGGGCATTTCAGGAAAGGAGATCATCACCTTCGGCTGGGACTCCAAAAATCAATGGTACCCCGAAAATATACGGCATACAGGCAGGCTGCTGACGGAATTTACCATCATGAAGGACGGAACGCCCTTCTGTGAAGCGGCTATCCACGTTCCGGGAGAGCATAATGTACTCAACGCCGTTGCAGCGGCAGCGGCTGCTGTAAACGCAGGAGCGTCAGCAGAGGACGTCCGCACAGGTCTGGACGGCTTCCATGGTGCAGGCAGACGGTTTGAAAAATACGGGGAGGCAGGGGGCATCACCGTCGTGGACGACTACGCTCACCACCCTGCAGAAATAGAAGTGACCCTCAACGCCGCGTCAAAGCTTGGATTTGACCGTGTATGGGCAGTCCACCAGCCCTTTACCTATTCAAGGACTTCCCTGCTGCTGGACGACTTTGCAAGGGTCCTCTCCATTGCCGACAAGGTCGTCCTGACCTCAATAATGGGGGGACGGGAAAAAAATACCATAGGCATACACACAAAGGATCTTGCTGAAAAGATCCCTGACAGTATTTATTTTGACCGGGAGGAGCACGACCCTAACTTTGAACTCTGCGCACAGTATGTCTGCGATAATGCAAGACCGGGAGATATCATCATAACCCTTGGCTGCGGAGATGTAAATAAATTATCAAGGAGAATCCTTGAACTGCTGGAAAGCAAATATAACTAAAGGAAAGGGATGTCGATATGAACGATAAGGAAAAAAGGGTCTTTGAGTACGTAAAAAGCAGGATAGAGGAAGGCTTTGCCCCCTCTATACGTGAGATCTGTGCGGCGCTGAGCATCCGCTCCACCTCTACCGCCTCCAGATATGTGAACACCCTTGTTTCGGAGGGGTACCTTGAAAAGGTGGACGGCTGCAACAGAGCCATCAAGCTTGCAGGAAAGGGAGCGGCAAAGATACCTCTTGTGGGAACTATCACCGCAGGTCAGCCTATCACAGCAGTAGAGGACATCACCGACTATATCAACTTTCATGAAAACAAAAGCTATGCGGGAGACCTTTTCGCTCTTAAGGTACGGGGCGAAAGTATGATAAACGCCGCCATCCTTGACGGGGACATCGTCGTTGTGGAGGAGTGTCCCACAGCCCGCAACGGAGAGATAGTCGCCGCTATGGTGAACGGTGAGGAAGCTACCGTCAAGACCTTCTACAAGGAGGACGGACACTACCGTCTCCAGCCGGAAAACGATACCATGGACCCCATCATTGTTGACGAATGTGAGATCATCGGCAGAGTGGTGTCCGTCATACGCTATCTATGAGCAGGGAGGAAAAGCGCAGACTCAGACACACCTACAATGTGATAGGTCTGACTCTGCTGATACTTTACATATCCATTCTGATCGCTGTAGTGATCGGATATGCGGTCTATTACAGCAACCCCGCAAATCAGATAGTATACGGCGAGAATGACATCCCCATATACCCCTTCGGTCATGTAGCTATAGGACTGTGCGTCCCTGCTCTGGCAGCAATGGCGGTGTTTGCAGGGTACTGTCTTCTTGCACATTATGACCCAAGTGAACTTTTCCGCACAGAAAATATCCGTCCGGGGGAAATATTCCGGTTTTCAATGATAATACTTTTCTTCCGGCAGGTATGTATTTTTGCTGACCCGATAATTGACTCCGTACTGGATCGCTTCGGTCTTGAAGTTACGGGATTCGATTACGACATCGAGCATTCCCTCCCCACCTACCTGATAGAAATATTTGCAACGGTGGTCTTGGCGCCCATCGGTGAGGAGCTTGTCTTCCGCGGAGTGGTGCTGCGGTGCTCGTCAAAAATAAGCCAGCGGTTCGGGATATTCTTTTCGGCATTTATCTTTGGCATGATGCACGGAAATCCCTATCAGTTCCTGTTAGGCTTTATAAACGGCATATTTCTTGCGCTCATAGCAATAAGAACAGGCTCACTGATACCTGCGATGATATGTCATGCTGTAAATAATGCTTCCGGCGCTGTCCCGCTTATCATATTGTATTTTAATGAGGATATGGCGCACCTTGTTGACCTGCTTATGATGATAGTATTCTTTACAGCAGGTCTGATCGTTACTGTCCGGACATTCACTTCGGGAGATCTGAAGCTTCCCGAATATACCATGTGGCACAAGGCACGCACACTCCCCATACTGGTAACATCATGGAGCACCATAACCGTTATGGTCTTTTATATTATTGACTTTATAGGAAGCATTGACAGGCTCGAAATTCCTGAACAGATACTTACAGAAGTCATCAGAACCGTCTTTAAATAGAAAGGAAGTAGATCATTTTGAACATTAACCAGACACTTGCCGCTGAATTCAAGCTGCGCCAGGAACAGATCGACAACACCGTGTCCCTTATCGACGACGGAAAGACAATCCCCTTTATCGCCCGATACAGAAAGGAGCTTACCGGCTCTCTGGACGACCAGCTTTTAAGAGAGATCTTTGACAGGCTCACCTATCTGCGCAATCTTGAAAAGCGAAAAGAAGAGGTATCCTCTTCTATCGAAGAGCAGGGAAAGCTGACAGAGGAGATAAGCGCCGCTATAGAAAAGGCTGCCACTCTTGTTGAAGTGGAGGACATCTACCGTCCATTCAAGCCAAAGAGAAAAACAAGAGGCTCCGTTGCCCGTGAGAGGGGTCTTGAACCTCTGGCAGCGTTTATCCTTGCACAGGACAGCAGCTCCGATCCAAATGCAGAAGCGGAAAAATACATAGACGCAGAAAAGGACGTCCCTGACGCTGCCGCTGCCATCCAGGGAGCTATGGACATCATCGCCGAGGACATTTCCGACGACGCAGAATTACGAAAAGCCCTCCGCGCTATGATAACCGAAAAAGGACTTATGACCTCCAAGGCAGCAGACCCGGAGGAAGAGACCGTCTACAAGAATTACTACGAGTTCTCCGAAGCAGTGTCCAAGATCGCAGGTCACCGTGTCCTTGCCATAGACCGGGGCGAGCGCGAGGACAAGCTTAAAGCCGGTATCGAGATACCGGAAGGCAGCGGAGAAAGCATCATCACAGACAAGTATGTAAAAAACAGCTCCCCCTGCGGAGAGCTTGTGAAAGCTGCAGGAGAGGACAGCTTCAAAAGACTGGTGTTCCCCTCTGTTGAAAGGGAGATACGTGCCGCTCTCACAGAAAAAGCCTGCGAGGACGCAATCAAGGTCTTTGCATCCAACCTCCGTCAGCTCCTTATGCAGCAGCCTGTGAAAGGCAGTGTCGCTCTGGGACTTGACCCGGGCTACAGGACAGGCTGTAAGCTTGCAGTAGTGGACGCTACAGGAAAGGTTCTGGACACGGGAGTTGCCTACATAACCACAGGCGAGGAACGGAAAATAGAACAGGGCAAGGTACTTGTAAAAAACCTCATCCAGAAGCATGGGGTCTCTATTATCGCTATAGGAAACGGAACAGCGTCCCGTGAGTCCGAAGCATTTGTCGCCGACCTTATAAAGGACATCCCCCAGAAGGTGTCCTATATGGTAGTTTCCGAAGCGGGGGCCTCCGTTTATTCAGCGTCTAAGCTGGCAGCGGACGAGTTCCCCGACTATGACGTTTCCCTGCGAAGCGCAGTGTCCATCGCAAGACGTCTGCAGGATCCCCTTGCGGAGCTTGTGAAGATAGACCCCAAAGCCATCGGTGTTGGACAGTACCAGCATGATATGCCCAAGAACCGCATGGACGAGGCTCTTTCCGGCGTTGTTGAGGACTGCGTAAACAGCGTGGGCGTTGACCTGAACACAGCTTCCCACTCCCTGCTTTCCTATATTGCAGGAATCAGCTCCGCGGTGGCAAAGAATATCGTTGCCTACCGTGAGGAAAACGGCTCCTTTACCAACAGAAAGCAGCTCCTTAAGGTAGCTAAGCTGGGACCCAAGGCATTTGAGCAGTGCGCAGGCTTCCTGAGGGTCAGGGACGGAGACGACCCTCTTGACAACACAGCCGTACATCCCGAAAGCTACGAGGCTGCAAAGAAAATCATCGGGGAGTGCGGATTTGCCCTTTCCGATCTTGGAGCGGGCAAAATGGCAGAGATCCCGGAGGCAGCCCAGAAGATCGGTGTCAGCAAGGTGGCAGAGACCGCAGGCATCGGCGTTCCCACAGTAAACGACATCCTGAAGGAGCTTGCAAAGCCGGGACGTGACCCCCGTGACGAGCTTCCCCCTCCCCTTTTAAGAAGCGGAGACGTTATGGAGCTTAAAGACCTTAAGCCGGGAATGGAGCTTATGGGAACGGTCCGCAACGTCATCGACTTCGGCTGTTTTGTTGACATAGGCGTCCATGAGGACGGTCTTGTACATATTTCCCAGATATGCAGCCGCTACATCAAGCACCCGCTTGAAGCGGTAAAGGTGGGAGAGGTAGTCAAGGTAAAGGTACTTGAAGTTGACCTTAAACGGAAGCGCATCTCCCTTACCATGAGACTGGACGGCAGCGACAATGCACCGTCACAGAAATCAGAGCGCAAGCCCGAGCGCAGAGCAGAGCGTCCTGCACGTCAGGAACGTCCGTCCCGTCCCCCGAGAGCTCCGCAGGGTAATACTATACGTATCAAGACCAAGAATCAATGATATAAATTATCATTGATGTGGATAGTGTGGGGGTCAGGGAACCACTCCCGGAATACAATCCATTGTGCGCCAGAAAATATAATTAACACAGATTGTGGATAATAGTACCATCAGCCGTATCAGTCTTAAAAGGAGCTTTCACCAAATTAAGTTATAAGACCAATACAGCAGATTATGCAAAGCAGATTTCCTATATTTAGGAGGTCT
>JAFLUI010000101.1 GCA_022508825.1 Oscillospiraceae bacterium | reverse complement strand
TGTTTTCAGAAAGAAAAGGAGGTCTTTAAATGGACTATGTTCTGAAAACAAATAACCTGTGCAAGCATTACCGTAATTTCAAGGCTCTGGACGGACTTTCCATGAACGTTCCCAAGGGAGCCATCTACGGGTTTGTAGGGAAAAACGGGGCGGGCAAAACTACCCTTATCCGTATGGTGTGCGGTCTGCAGCTTCCCACAAGCGGGGATTTTGAGCTGTACGGCATCAGAAATACCGATAAATCGGTGTCAAAGTCCCGCAGAAGGATGGGCGCGGTGGTGGAGACCCCCTCCATTTATCTTGACATGACCGCGGAGGACAATCTGAAACAGCAGTACCGCATTTTAGGTCTGCCAAGCTTTGACGGTCTTGACGAGCTTCTTGAACTGGTGGGACTTTCAGACACAGGCAGGAAAAAGGCAAAAAACTTCTCCCTGGGTATGCGTCAGAGACTTGGTATCGCTGTGGCTCTTTGCGGAAGTCCCGACTTTCTGGTGCTGGACGAGCCTGTAAACGGTCTTGACCCACAGGGTATCATTGAAATACGTGAGCTTATCCTCAAGCTGAACAGGGAGAGTCAGATAACCGTACTTATTTCAAGTCATATCCTGGACGAGCTTTCCCGTCTTGCCACACATTACGGATTTATCGACGGGGGCAGGATAATCAGGGAAATGAGCGCAGAGGAGCTTGAAGCTGCCTGCCGCAAGTGCGTGAGGATGACCGTCACAAATACCGCCGCTCTTGCAAGAGTTCTTGACAGCATGGATATTGAATACAAGATACTTTCGGACAGCACGGCAGACGTTTACGCAAAGCCAAATTTTACAAAGCTGACCCTTGCTCTTGCAGAGGAAAGCTGCGAGGTCATCTCCATGGAGGAGCATGACGAGAGCCTTGAAAGCTTTTATATTTCTCTGGTGGGGGGTAGTGTAAATGAGTAAGCTTCTTCGTGCGGATTTTGCAAGACTTTTTAAAAGTAAGATTTTCTGGCTGGGCGTGATCTTTATGTTGTGTTTTGCAGGCTTTGCCTGCTGGACTAAGTGGCGTGATTCGCAGGACTTTCCCGATTACTACGATCCCCCCGACGGTCTGCTTTTTGCGGGAGCAGCCTATATCGGTATCGTCATTGCAGTAGTCCTTGGGATATTCATAGGCACCGATTACAGTCACGGCACTATCCGCAACAAGTTTGTTGTGGGTCATTCAAGAGTGGCGATGTATATTTCCAATCTTATAATAAGCGTTACGGCGACACTGATAATGCATATTGTGTATATAGCGGTAATTGTTGGAGCATCGGCAGTTGGGATAACAAAACCCTTTGAGATGTCCGTCGGAAACATAGCTGCGCTGTTTTTCACAAGCATATTTACGGTGACGGCTCTGACGTCGATATTTGTTCTTGTATGTATGCTGATACCAAGCAGGTCGGCAGGAGTTGTCACGGCGATCATTCTTTCTCTTGTGCTTATAATGACGGCAAATACGATCTATTTCAGGCTTCTTGAAGAAGAATATACCAGACCCTATTCTTTTACGATAATGACTGACAGCGGCGAAGAAGTAGAAATAGAGCAGGAGTCCGTGAAGAATCCCAAATATCTGACGGGAACAAAACGGAAGGTATTTGAGTTTTTCAATGACCTGCTTCCAACCGGTCAGATAATGCAGCTCAGCGACGGCGTTTCCGGCACAAAATCAGGAAACGATGGCGAAATGCCCGACCATACTGCATGGTTCCCATTGTATTCGCTGGGACTTCTGGCAGTTACAACAGCGGCGGGAGTTCTGATCTTCCGCAAAAAAGACCTGAAATGAAAGGAGTGCCCCCATGTTCCGGCTTATCGGTTTGTGTATCCTGCTTTCTGCGGCAGTGATCTTTCTTGGAGTGAAAATCTATCTGATGAAAAGATCCGCAGGGGAGATCAGAGAAGCCTTTGAGGACAGGCTCCGCACCGATACCAACACCCTCATTGACATTTCAAGCCGCGACAGGGAAATGCGCCTGCTTGCAGACAGTATCAACAAGCAATTGAAGATCCTCCGCAGAGAGCACCTCCGTTTCAGACAGGGGGACACGGAGTTAAAAAACGCCGTCACCAACATCTCCCACGACCTGCGGACACCCCTTACTGCAATATGCGGATATCTGGACATCCTGAAACGGGAGGAAAAGTCCTCTGAGGCGGAGCGGTGTCTGGACATCATAGCCGACCGCACCGAGCTTATGAAGCAGCTTACCGAGGAGCTTTTCCGGTACTCTGTTATCCTTTCCACCGACAGCAGCGGAGAGACTGAGGAGGTCTTTGTAAATCAGGTGCTTGAAGAAAGCATAGCAGGCTTTTACGCTGCTCTGAGCGAGCGGGGGATAACTCCGAAAATAGACATTACCGGGCAGAAAATAGTAAAGACTCTTAACAGGGCGTCCCTGTCAAGAGTCTTTGCGAATTTACTTAATAATGCCGTAAAATATAGCGGGGGAGATTTAGAGATCACCTTGTCGGACTCCGGCGTGATAACCTTTGCAAACTCTGCGGAGGGGCTTGATTCCCTGCAGGCAGAGCGTCTTTTCGACCGCTTTTATACCGTGGAAGCCGCCAGAAATTCAACCGGTCTGGGACTTGCCATTGCCCGCACTCTTACAGAGCAGATGGGGGGAACTATCTCTGCGGAGTATAGAGATGGGAAATTGATAATAAAAATCGATCCGATGGGTATTAAATTATAATTGATATCCTACCCGCCCCCTTGATAGGGGGCTAAGTGTACTCAATTATTTTCATTTCCTATCGGTGGGGGTAGAATCTGCCTGCGGGGGCTTCCCCGCTATTTTTGTGATTTTAGCATAATTCGCCATGAGCTTTTTGGTACCCACCGAGTCAAAGGCTATCTCCAGCATGGCATCGTTGCTTATCTTTTTCACGGAAAGCACCGTGCCCTCACCGAAAACATTGTGCTTGACGCGCTCTCCTGTCGAGAAATCAACAGCGGAGGCGTTTTTCTTTGTCTGATCTGCCTTGCGGTTTGCAAGCTCGCTTTTCAGGCTGTACTTGGGTGTGCTCTGGACTATCATCGACCCGCTGTCGTCCGCTGTCTTTACGGTGCTGTCTATCTTCTCCACATATTCGGCGCCTATCTCCTTGGCAAAGCGGGAAATAAGATTCCTGTTTGTTGAGCCGAAAAGCATACGCTGCTTGGCGTGGGTGATATAAAGCTTCTCCTTTGCACGGGTGATGGCAACATAGGCAAGACGCCGCTCCTCCTCCAGGTCTTCAAGACTGTCCAGACTGCGGTTTCCCGGGAAGATGCCCTCTTCCATTCCCACGATGAACACTGTGGGGAACTCCAGACCCTTTGCGCTGTGCATGGTCATCATGGAGACTGCGTTGTCGCTGTCCGCCATTCTGTCTGCGTCGGTGTAGAGACTTATTTCCTCTAAAAATCCCGTGAGGGACGCGTCCTCGCCGTTTTCCTCCATATACTTGACCATTGTGGTCTTAAGCTCGTTTATATTTTCCATCCTGCCGATGCCCTCGTCGCCCAGAGCCTTCATGGCGTTTGCGTATCCTGTTTTGTCAAGCAGAATGTCCAGCAGACTGTCCAGAGGCTCGGTCTCTGCAAGCTCGCTCAGGTGCAGGAACATATCCGCCGTCTTTTTCAGCAGAGCGGATTTTTTGGCAATGGGAGCGTATTCCTCGCTGTCACGCATTATCTCGATGGGGGAGAGCTTCAGGTCGTCGGAGATCTGCTCTATCATTGACAGGGTGGTGTCGCCGATGCCCCGTTTGGGCTCGTTGATTATCCTCCTGAAACGGAGCATATCCCTGTTGTTGTTAAGGACGGACAGATACGCAGTGATGTCCTTTATCTCCTTGCGGTCATAGAACCTCATGCCGCCGATGACCCTGTAGGGTATGCCTGCATTTGTAAATGCACGCTCAAGACTGTTTGACTGGGCGTTCATGCGGTACAGCACCGCATAGTCGCTGTAGGAGCCTCCGTTTTCCACGCCGTCCTTGATGGTCTTAGCCACGAAAGCGGATTCGGAGGACTCGTCGTTGGATTTGAAACGGGTTATCTTTTCGCCGCCCTTTGCGGATGTCCACAGCTTCTTTTCCTTTCGGGCGGTATTGTTTGCGATGACTGAGTTAGCCGCATTCAGTATATTCTGAGTGGAGCGGTAGTTCTGCTCCAGACGGATAACGGAGGCATTTTCAAACTGCTCCTCGAAGCTGAGGATATTTTCAATGGTAGCGCCCCGGAATCTGTAAATAGACTGGTCGTCGTCTCCCACAACGCAGAGATTTTTATGTCCCTCCGAAAGCAGGGAAACAAGTCTGAACTGAGCACGGTTGGTGTCCTGATACTCGTCAACCATGATATATTTGTACAGATTGCGGTAGTGGTCAAGCACATCCGCCTGAGTTTCAAAAAGCTCCACGGTGAGACGGATGATGTCGTCAAAATCAAGGGCGTTGGCGTCCCGCATACGGTTCTGGTACAGCTTATAGAGCTTTGCTATGCCTGCCTTGCGGTAATCTCCCTTTGACTGCTCCTCGAATTCCTCCGGGGACACCAGCTTATCCTTTGCAGAGGATATCACACCCAGCACCGTCTTTGGAGGGAATGCCTTGTCGGACAGGTCAAGAGGCTCATAGCAGGATTTTAAAAGACGCTGGCTGTCGTCCGAGTCATAGATGGCAAAGTCGGAGGTATAATAGCCCAGCTTATCGATCTCTCTGCGGAGTATCCTCACACAGGCAGAGTGGAAGGTAGCCGCGCAGATATTGTCCCCGTCGCTGCCCAGCATTTCGCTGAGACGGGACTTAAGCTCTCCCGCCGCCTTGTTTGTGAAGGTGATAGCAAGGATGTTCCAGGGGTTCACCTTGTCGACGGCAGCAAGCTCCGCAAGACGGGAGACAGTGTCCTCGTCATGACTTCCGTTATATTCACTTAGAAACTTTATATCATCGGCAGAAATGTCGGCAGGACAGGTCTCATCAGCATAAGCGTTGCCGAATCTGACCATGTTCGCGATCCTGTTTACAAGCACGGAGGTCTTTCCGCTGCCTGCTCCCGCAAGAATGAGCACCGGTCCCCTGACTGTAAACACTGCTTTTTTTTGCATATCATTAAGTTTTCCGAAATATTTTTCGAGAGCCTTTCTTTTTGCCCCGGTAAAATCAAGTTTATTTGCCATAAAGACCTCCCAAAATCAACTCTCCCATACGATGTCGTCACAGAAACATTGTTATTCTTTTACATTATACCACATTTCCGCACTTAATTAAAGTACCATTTTTTATTATTTACATTTTTATAATAATTACTTTATTTTGGTATAGCAGGATGGCTTTATGTCAATAATTTTGTTGAAAAGTCCTTTACTTAATGATGAAAAAGGTGTATAATATGATTAATGTTAAAATAGGGGGGCAGAAAATTTTGAAGGTTGATTTCAACAAAAAATACAATACCATATCTGTGTACTGCATAGTGACCTTTGCTGTTTGCCTGCTTATGGTGATAGTGTGCATCAACTTTCCGTCGATCGCTGTTTACATAAAGAAGTTTTTCAAGGTCATTGCGCCTATTACCTGGGGAGTGGTCATTGCTTATATATGCAATCCCATAATGAAATTCTGTGAAAACCTGCTGCGGAAGGTCACTGACCGCAAAAAGCCTCACAAAAAGCTTACCAGGGCTGTCAGCGTGGGAATAAGCATGCTGCTTCTTGTTGCAATAATCGTTGCTCTTATCTGGATCGTGGTCAATCAGATAAGCGAAAGCCTGCTGGAGATCCTCAACAGCATACCTGAGTATATAAGACAGCTGGAAAATCTTGTCGTAAAGCTTATGGGAGACTATCCCGATGCGGTAAAGGCGGTAGAATCACAGCTTGACACTATCCAGACAAGGCTCATGGAGTTTGCGAACAACCTCATCCCCAAGCTGGGAGACCTGTCAATGAAGCTTAAGGACAGGGCTATTGATTTTGTTGTGGCGATAAAGGATTTCATCATCGGCTTTATAGTAGCCATCTATCTGCTTTTAAGCAAGGAGCAGTTCATTGCCCAGGCACGGAAGATCATATATGCCATATTCCCGGGAAGCTTCAGCAAAAACGTGCTGAAGGTATGTGCAAAGGCAAACAGCACACTGTCCGGATTTCTTTCGGGAAAGCTGCTGGACTCCTTTATAATAGGCTCTGCCTGCTTCATATGCATGACCATCATGAAAATGGAGTTCACCACTCTCATAAGCGTTATCATCGGAGTCACCAATATCATCCCGTTCTTCGGACCGCTTATCGGAGCCATCCCAAGCGCGCTGCTGCTGCTTCTGGCTGCGCCCAAGCAGGTGATACCCTTCGTGATTTTCATTATCATTCTGCAGCAGGTGGACGGAAATATTATCGGTCCGAAAATTCTGGGAGACTCCACGGGACTCTCTCCCTTCTGGGTAATGTTTGCCATTCTTGTGGGCGGAGGACTTTTCGGCATCGCGGGTATGCTTCTTGGAGTACCGACCTTTGCGGTGCTGTATGCGATGTTCAGCGAATTTATAGCCTCCCTGCTCAGAAAAAGGAAGCTTTCACACAGAACAGCAGACTACAATACTCTGGATATCAACAACCCGCCGCCTGCGCCTGAGCCGCCGAAGAAACCGGAGGAAAACACGGTATCAGCTTCTGAAATAAAATAACATACCCCGATAAAAAATCAAGCAGGCTGTCCCACACGGACAGCCTGTCTGCATACGGACATACATACAAAAGCGCCGCAGCTTTACATCCCTGCGGCGCTTTATATTATTCTGTTCGCATTACTTTCCTGAACGGCGTTTTTTCGATATAACTACCGCTGTTCCCGCAATGGCTGCGGTAAAGAGGACAGCTGCAAATGCCACCGCCGGCGAGCTCAGCTCATCATCATCGGCTTTTATTCCTGCATCTGCGGAAACATTCTCGCCTGTATACCAGTCGGGAGCAAAGCCGGGTTCTCCGTGCCATTGCATTGATGTCGTCGCCGCTGCGGTTGTTGCTGTCTGCTCAGGTGCTGTTGTTGTCTCCGCTGCTTCAGGTGCCGTTGTTGTCGCCTCGGAGTTTGTTGAAGCGGAAGTGTCCGGGGTGGTATCCTCAGGCTTTGTAACGGTAGTTTCTGCAGGCTCGGATGGTGTATCATCGGGGTATTGACCTTTGCTGTTTGTAAAAGCTGCTGTTATAGTGTCATTCTCGGGTATGGTACCTGAGGCGTTTTCACTGCTTACCGTATAGCCCGCACTGCCGCTTTCCGTTACGATGTATGTAATACCTGAAGGGAGACCGTCAGCAGTCACGCTTTCGCCGTCCTTCAATGTAAAGGAGGCAACTCCCTTTGTAAAGGTCATATCACCGAAGGTTCCGCTGATAAGCTTATCGTCCAGCGTTACGGTAAAGCCGAAATCCTTATCCTTCTCGCCTTCGGGACCGGTTACGGTTTTGCTGACTGTCAGGTCGCCGGGAGGAACGATCTTAAAAATTATTGTAGGATCAAAAATTACGGGACGGTTTTGCTTGTCATTGTCGGCATTAACATATTCATAATTATATTTGACACTAAGATAATTTTCATTAAGTTCTAATTGCGGCTTTTCACCTAAGTTCTGATAGCCATCAATAATATTATTATCAAAACCACTACCGATGTTATAAAGCCAATTGAAAGTTAGAAGTACATCAAAAAAATTGTCATATACTTTAAGTTTGGAGAGCAGCATTGTACCGTTTGTAATTCTGCCTATGTCAATTTCAGGAGAAGACCATTGCAATTGTGTGATTTTTGTTCCGTTTATGTTAAGGCTTACCAATGGATTACCGTACACATCAAGCTGCCACAAAGAAGGCATATAACTTACATCAATGCTTGTAAGCTTATTATATTGCAGATTAAGGCGTTCTAAATTTATACAATCTTTAACATAAATTTCTGTAAGCTTGTTGTAATCCAGATCCAACCTCACTAAAGATGTGCAGCCGGTCACATCAATGCTTTCAAGCAGTCCATATGATATAGGAGGATTAGTAGACGTATCGGCATGTCCATACACTTCAGCATATGTCAGGGAAGTACATCCGCTTAAATTAACATTTTTAAGACCACAGTATGAACCAGAAAAGGATTCCAAAGCAGTAAAGCTGCTTAAGTCAAGGGTTTGCCCTTCAAGATTACATTTATTAATGTTAATATTTGTTAAGTATTTAGAGAAATATTCTATTCCTGTTAAATCAGTTACGTCATTTCCGGTAAGAGCGATAGATGTGACTCTGGTTAATTCTTGTGGCGAAAATGCGTCTTTAATTGTATCATTGGAATTATAATTTGCATAATAATTCAGAAGATAATTTCTTAACTGGTCACAAGGAAAAGTTATTTCATTAACTGGAATTACCAATTCAATTGTAGGAGTAAAGGATATTCCTCCCCCGCAGTCATATGTATAGCTAATTGTTCGGTCGTTTATAGTAAGAGCTCCGTTTTTATACTCTGCACCGCTCCAATTAGTAGCCTTAGTCACATCAAAGCCATATTTATTTAACTTATTTAACTCAGAAAGAATCTTTGAGCCTGCACCGTCTAAATCTATCATTTCCATTTGGTATGTGTTTGGAGATCCTTGTGTACTAATGTATGATAACCCTGTACAGTCACTCAAATCAAGGCTTGTGATCTGAGTACGATAGAGTGTAAGAGATGATAAATTTTTACAGCCCTTTACATTAAGACTTTTAAGCTCTATATTGTAACCACAGTTTAATGTTGTCAAAGAAATACAATCTTCCAGATCAAGGCTTGTGATTTTAGAACCCTGTATGATCAGACTGTTCAAACTGGTAAAATACTTTATTCCTGTCAGATCAGATACATTCGAGAAACTCCATTCAATAATAGCAGTCACTGCACTTATCTCCTCCGGAGAAAGCGTGCCGTCATTGTCCACATCATATTTTCCTGAAATATACTCTCTGAAAGCCTCGTCCGGGAAATTGGTTTCGTTAATTTCAATCCCCTCTGCTGCCGTCAAAGCGATCTCATCATCGTAATTGATCTCTTCTTCCTGAGGGGTGGTGAATGTTATTTCGCCGTCCTCAGACGAAGTGATCTCTGTCCCGGGCGCAGCTGTTTCCTCTGCAGATGCGGTCGTATCTTCCTCCTGTGTCATTGTGACGGAGGTTTCCGCAGCGTCAGGCGCTTCCGACTCCGCATTGACCGAGGCGATCATGACAGAGACTACCATAGCTGCCGCTGTCAATGATGCAAGCATTTTTTTGATGCTGATTTTTTTCATAATAAAGATTACCCCTTTGCAAATATGTATCATTTTTTAATTTTATGAACGATTTTTAAGTTATATATATTAATTATATCATAAAATCCATATAAAAACAATTTTAAAAATAAATGAAAATGTGGAAAGCTTTTGTTGAAAATGACGAAGACAAGCTCAAAACGTGGGGGAGGAGTAAAATTAAATCGTGTACTATTTAATTATTTTGGCAAAAAACAGAAAATCCTGTCAACCATTTAAGTTGGCAGGATTTTTCAATACATAATAAAATGCTTTTAAATATATTGCCCCCTTGATAGGGGGCTTTGCTAACTAAATTATTTGTGTTTACTAACGGTGGGGTTTAGATTTGCCAAATGCTGACGCATTTGCCTCCGAGTTTTGCTGCGCAAAACATCG
>JAFLUI010000100.1 GCA_022508825.1 Oscillospiraceae bacterium | reverse complement strand
CAAGGGGCTCCTCGCCCCTTGACCCTCGCCAGCGCGGGGCTGCGCTGGACCAGCCGGACTTCCACCCCATCTTGTGCGCTGAATGATAATTTAATCTCTCATTATCACAAAGCATAGAACTATCATCAGCACCGCCGCGGCGATAAGCAGATATTTTATCGCAATAATATGTACATCATAAAAGTCCGCCGCAGTGGTCATTGAAAACAGGTCAAACACTATCCCCCTGCCGAAGGCGTAATTTGCGATATAGTATATAAGCGACGCCATGTATCCCACTATGACGCTCCTGCCCAGACCCGCAAAGAAAAAGCCTACCGTCCCTAAAAACAGTCCCGATGCAAAGCCCCCCACAAAATGACGGACCGTCACCGCACTTTCGCAAAGTCCCATTACACAGACAAACCCTCCGCAGAGCATCCCAAGAAAAAATACCGAGTATATCACCCTCAGGACGCACACCGCAAGGTAGGACGTCCTTTTTGAGCGTACCACGTCCCGTATGTTTTCGTCCTGCTCAGGATGGAAAACCGGGGTCATCAGTATCACTCCCGCAAGAGGCATTATCATTTCAAGGGAACGGGCGGACTGCACCTCGTTAAGCGCGGATATCCCCATCAGCATCGTCATGGCGGTCATGACAAAGACCGCCGCCAATAAGTGCGGAAGAAAATTTTGCCGCAAATTAGCGGTCAGAATTTTTCCCAAGGTCTGAAAGCCCATTAAATATCCCCCTCCTTTTCAGTCCGTAAATTATTGCTGTCAGCGCCACCAGAGCTATGGACAGCACCGTGAAAAATATCCTGTTGAATATGACGATTTTCATCTCCATTGCAAAGACATCCGCTTTAAGCACATTGTTATGTCTCATAACAAGAGTGAACGGTTTTATCTCTCCCGTGAGACCGCCTTCAGACGCAAAAATGCTCATGAACCACCATCCCCCCTGTACAAGGATCGCAATTAGCCCGGACATCATTTCGGTGACCAGCATCCCCACAGCGGCGGACACAAGGATATTCGGAACCAGCCAGTACCCTGCACATCTGAAAAATGCGAAATTGTCAAGAGCCGCACCCGGGTAGATATTTTTTACATTAAAATAAGCGATCACCGCCGTTATAATTACAGGAATCAGCATCACCGCAACAAGAGCAAAGAAACGTGTAAACACCAGCTTTGCAGAGGACACCTTCCGTGAGTACACGAGCTGCTCCATGCGTGACTTTTTGTCCAGTCCCGCCAGCGCCGCCGCCACAAAGACCGGAAGTATTGCAAGGTCTATCCCCATATAGTCGCAGTAGAGACGTGCATACGCCCCTGTTATTTTGTCGTCATTCAAGAAGCGGGCATATTCTGCAAGAGCGTCCTCATATGTCTTGGGGACAAGTGAAAAATTCCCCACGATAAATTCGTCCGAGTATCGTGAGCCTCCGCCGATAATTTTGTCCGCCTCCCTCATAAGCTGTCGGAAGCGCTCGTAGGTAAGATCATCGGGTATATTTATTTCCGGGAGGTTTGCTTCCTCGTATACAATGCTGCCGCCCTCACTCATGACATAGCCGCCCTCCTGATAGTCCTCAAAATTATCAAGGTCATAGGCGGTGAGTCCCGAAAGCTCTGTGATGACCTCTGCCAGCCGGGTCTTTTTCTTTTCGTTCAGTCTGACGTTTTTATAAAATCCATATGGATAGGCAGAAAAGCTTCCCGACAGATACTCCCCCACCAGACCCTCCACTGCATTCGGCATCATGATCTCAGGGTCTTCTCTTGCCACCGTCCCGAAATATTCGTCGGACGGGCTGGGTTTCCTGACCGGCGCCCTGTCGTTATGGAACTGGGTAAAATACATTGCAAACGCCGTGGCAAGATAAATTATGAATGTCAGTGAAAATATGACCTTTTTGCACTCCTTGAAGAACAGCATTATTCATCACCTCCCGATATGTCACAGCCGCAGCTGTAAAGACAGTACATATAAGCGTCCTCCACATTAGGCTCTGCTGGGACGGCTCCCTGCAGGGCGGGAGGGGTGTCCGAAATGATTCTCACTGTGGTGTAGTCACTCTGGACTAACATTCCCGTGACGATGTGCTCCTTTTTTATCTGGGGGAGATATTTTTTCTCAGCATTGACGGTAAAGACCTTCCCCTCTGCGTCCTTGATAAGCTCCGACACCGTCCCCTGCCATAGGATAGCCCCGTTGTTCATGATGGCGATATCCTCGCAAGTGGCTTCGATGTCCCCTACTATGTGAGTGGACAGTATAACTATGCGCTCCTCTGCCACCTCGCAAAGCAGATTGCGGAAACGGATACGCTCCTCCGGGTCAAGACCTGCAGTAGGCTCGTCCACGATAAGCACTCTGGGATCGTGAAGCAGAGCCTGAGCTATCCCCAGACGGCGCTTCATTCCTCCCGAAAGCGCCCTGACCTTTTTGTTTTTATGCTCGGTGAGGTTTACCCGTTTAATAAGAAGCCCGATCCGCTTTTCTCTGAACGACCTGCTCATTCCCGAAAGCGCCCCTAAATAATCAAGGGACTCCGTTACAGTCATTGACGGGTACATTGAAAAATCCTGGGGCAGATATCCTATTATGCTCCGTATATCCTTTGCGTCCTCAATTGGGATTCCGCAGACATTGATAGTCCCGCTTTTCTTGCAGTGGAGAGCGGCAAGTGTCTTCATGAGGGTAGTCTTTCCTGCACCGTTCCGTCCCAGCAGACCGAACATTCCCTGCTCGATGGTGAGGCTTACATTTCTCAGAGCCTGCTTTTTTCCGTAGAATTTGTTGACTCCTCTGATCTCGATTCTGTTGTCCATATTATTTATCCTTTCAAAAAATAGTGGCATAGTCTTTTGACTATACCACTATCATAAAACAGGATATTCAACTTTTTCTCTACATTGTGCAGAAAAATTCCGCAGTGACCCTTCCGCCGTTTTCATGGTTGGAAACAGTAAGCCCTCCCCCGCATTTTTCGCAGAGAATTTTGCATATATAAAGCCCCAGACCGAAATGAATTTTATCAGGCTCCTTTTCGTCCCGAAAGAATGGCTGGACTGCATTTTTCAGAGCCTCGTCCGTAAAGCCCGCACCGTCGTCAAGGACTGAAACTTTCAGTTTTCCCTCCGAAATTTCGCAGACCGCATTTACCGACTTTTCTGCATACCGTACAGCGTTGGAAACAAGATTTTCATATACCTGCATGACAATTTCACTGTCAATATAAATATCCTCACTGTCCGAAGAAAATTCGGAAGAAAAATTTTTTTCGCCGCAGAGCAGCTTTCCAGTCCCGGACAGGCTTTCAAATAATTTTTCCGCAGAAATTTCCTCTGCCTGCGGTACGATGTCCTCAAGCTTCTGGACAGCGTTCATTTTCTGAGTGTAATGCTCAAGACGGGATATCTGACCGTTCATCATGGAGATAACGGACATCAGCTTTTCTTCATTTACCTTGCCCTCGGGGACGTATTTTTCCAGATAGTCGCTGTACCCCTTAAGCACCGTCAGGGGAGTCCGCAGATCGTGAGAGAATGCGGAGTTAAGACGCTTCCGCTCCTCCAATGACCGCCACATCTCCCGATTGCTTTCATAGAGGGCGGAGCGCATTTCGTCAAAGGCAGTACACAGCGCGCCGATCTCATTCTGCTTTTTATATTCTATCTTGAAGTCAAGCTGGTTCTCCGAAATTTTTTTAGACGCGTCCATAAGAAGCTTTATGGGATTTTTCAGCTCCCGGTTATAAAAGACAGCCCCCGTCAGGACTATGCAGATAATTACCCATATGGGTACAAGGACCAGCTGCGCGTTGCTGATTATCCAGTATATATTTTGATGCTCCTGGTCATAAGTCTGTATTGGATTTCCTCTGCTGTCGGTGTAAACTACATAGGCATTGCCGTCCTCGTTTATATGCATTTCGTAATAAACACTGTCTGTCAGCTTTGAATTGGGGTATTTGCTTCTGTACCAATCCTGCAAATAATTAGTGGCAACTCCGATACCAAAAGAGCCTGCAACGGAGATCAGAAAACATAACGGCAGATACAGCAGGAAGCTCCATTTAAGCGAGAGAGAAATTTTCTTCATTTTACCCATTTGTAGCCCATTCCCCATACAGTTTCGATGCGGGTGTCCTCGCCGTACTTTGACAGCTTTGCCCGTATGCGGCGGATATGCTCGGCAATGACGGAGCTGTCCCCCTCTGCGTCATATCCCCATATTTTTTCGTAGATACGCTCCTTGTCAAAGACCTGTCCGCAGTTTACAGAAAGGAACTCGATTATCTGGTATTCCTTTTTTGCAAGGTCGATGACGGTGTTTTCCGCGGACACCGTCTTTGCAGTGTAGTCGATGGTGAGGGCTCCGAAAAAGCGGACGTTCGCCTGCGCCTTTATCCGATGATCCCGGCGTATGTGAGCGGAGACCCTTGCTCCCAGCTCGTCAATGGAAAAGGGCTTGATGATGTAATCATCCGCACCCGATGCAAAGCCCTCTATCTTGTCGCTGTCCTCAACGCGTGCAGTGAGAAATAAAATAGGGCAGGAAACGTAGTCCCGTATTTTCCTGCAGACAGATATGCCGTCACCATCGGGCATATTAATGTCCAGCAGAATAATATCGGGACCCCTCCCTGCCTTTTCAATGGCTTCTGCGCCTGTATAAGCGGTCATAACAAAATAATCATTGATCTCAAAATAATCCTTAAGCATGGCGACGATGTCCTTTTCGTCATCCGCAACAAGAATTTTATACAAGGCTGACGCCTCCCTTTTTGAAATATCACAATTATTATGACCGCTAATTATCAATTATTTATCAACTGTGCAGACAATAAAAGTTATCTTCCATAATTATTAAAAAGCTCATCTCTTTTTATCATGTATAAATAATTATCAGCGGCTGTGCAGATAAAGCTGTCAGTGAAAAATGCACCGTGTCTTGCAAAAATATACGGCAGCTCTGCTTCTTCTCCGCTGTCTGTGTCGATGATCAAATACTTTCTTCCATCGCGGTCATACACACTGGCACCGATACACTCTATATCATCCGGAATGTCGATGGCATATTCACTGTATACCGTCGGATATGTGCTGTCATTAAAAAGATATCTGCCTGATCTAGAATCCATATTGCTTATGTCAACAGATTCCACGGTCAATCCCCATTCACTGTCAACGGAGTGAAATATTATCTTGTTTTCCGATGCTGCCATAGGCACCCATCCACGTTCGTTTAAATACGTTATAGATTCTGATGCAAAGTCATATATTCCAAAAGAACGTGTGCCTTCATACAAAAAACGATTATCATCTATGGCGCCGATAAAACGGCCGCTTCTGTCTCCTACCGGATATACAAGAATTTTACCGCTTTCCTTATCAACAAGATTATTAACATCCCGAATTATGGTGTGGCTGCCGCACATATCAGGCGTATCCAGGATGTCATCAAGGTCGGTAAGCTCATATGAGCCGTCAGGGTTTATTTTATAGACATTACAGAAATCCTCACCGGAAAGCTCCACATACTTTTTTTTATATTTAAAATACATTCCAGAGGATACAGCATTTTCTGCTTCAATTTTATCAATGACCTTTTCTTCTGCAAGATCAATAATAACAAAATATACTTCTTTCTGCTCATCATTCCCACGACTGTAGCTTGCGCAGATAATATCATTTCCACAGGATTGTGCCCATCTGAACAGACTGTCCTCATCAGCAAATTTTGTCATATCGATCATCATATCACACGTATCGCGCGGAATAACATAGATCTTGCTTTCATCATAGCTGACGGAGTATATGTAACAATCGGTAAAATGCTTATCTCCCGGGAAATTGTCAGGCAGTACAAGCAATATAGCTTCGTTTTCAAGATCAAAGATAACTGTTTTATTTCCGTTTTCCGTATCCATGTCTGCAGTGATAAGCTGCCTGTTTTCCTTGATCGGACAAAATGGTGCAGTAATTTTATAGTTATCAAAAAGCTCTTCTGTAATATCTCTAATAACAATATTATTCAGAGCGGAAATATCTGAGCAATAGATCTTTTCCTCTGTACTATACATTTCGTCAGGATAAAAGAATATTTTTTCACCTGCTGCTCCCAGAAAAACCAAATTATCTGAATCCGGTATCTCATAGGATGTTTTTGTTTCAAAATCGTATATTCCATAACCTGTTATCAATTCACCGCAAACGCCATAATATAAAAAACGATTCTCATCAACGGCATATAAGACAAAATATTGAATGTTTTGCTTGCTGTCCTCCTGCGGATTCCCTTTTTCGTCACGATCCGGAAGATAGTTATAAACAAGCACTTCTTCACTTGACATATCAATGATGCCTTCATCGTTGTAATGGAGCCAATGTCTCCCGCATTTCTGAACAGGCACCTCATCAACAACATTATAATAACTTCCAAATATTTCAATTACTTCTGTGTCTGATAATATATCATTTTCCATCTTTCCGAAATAATAGAAATACCTTCCGCTTCGGACTAAAGAATTCGCATATTCGATCCCGTCGTATTCCGATATTTCATTGACACAAAATTCAAGGCTCCCATTTGAGACATCGATAACATATCCATAGTCGCATTCAGTGCCTTTGAAATGGATCAGAACATTATCGCCGCCGCAGTAGTGGACTGCGTAATAGTAATTTTCAGACCCTTTGATATTGCCTGTATACTCCTTTGAAAGCGTCTCAATATCTATGACCGTAACGATATCATCATTTATATACTTGATCTCTTTTGATCTGCCGGTCTCGGCTTTCTCTGCCGTTTCAGTCCCGGATCCGGTGACGTCGGATCCGGTTTCCTGCACTGCGTCAGACGATATCTCCGCAACCGCTGCTGTCTCACTGACAGGGACGGTTACGGAGATATCCGCCGTGCTGTCTGCCTGTCCGCAGGAGGACAACATAACGGCGAGAGCGATCATTACTGCAAACTTACGCTTCGCCATTATTGATCCCTCCTTTTTTATCATACAGACTTACAAAAATTCCACCTTGCCGCTTTCAAGATAATATACTGCACCCATGACCTTCATGTCCTGAATCTTCAGACTGCTTTCGATGACCCTGCAGCTGTTCTTTACATTAAGACAGCAAGCCTTCATCTCGTCCTTTTCATCGCCTGCAGCCTTCTGTATCTCATCGGTGATGGACTTTATGTAGCCCTCGCCGTGACCGCTCAGTGCTGCACCCACAGCTCCGCAGTGCTCGTGACCCAGAACTACTACCAGTTTTGCTCCAAGATGGCTGACAGCGTACTCAACGCTTCCAAGCTGGTGAGAGTCCATTACATTTCCTGCAACACGGATAACGAAAATGTCTCCGATGCCTGCTGAAAAGATAGCCTCGGGGATAACTCTTGAATCGGAACAGGTGATGACCACCGCAAACGGCGACTGACCATTGGAGCTTGCCTTAAGGACGCTCTCCGAAGCGTCCACCGATGCTGCTCCCGACTCAACGTACTTTTTGTTGCCCTCTGCAAGCCTGTTTTTAGCTTCCTCTGCTGTATATGATCCCATAATATTTCCTCCTTTTTTGGTTCATATAAAGGCAACACCGCACAACTACCGCCTGACGGCTTTGCACGCCATATGCTTGCATATTTCCCGTCATCTTGCACAGAAATTCCTTGACATACGTCAGTATGTCTGCAAAATTTCTATGCAATCTGACGAAAAATCTGACTGCGCATCTGACGCACAATAGTTGTGCGGTGTTGCCTTAAATTATACCATAAACAGGACTTTTTGTCAACCTTACTGTGTATCAGTAAATGGGGATTTCTATGCTAAAAACACCCAAAAGAGGACAGCAGCAGCACAGCCGCTAAAAATGCAGCTGCTTTTTTAGTATAGGCTCCTCTGTTGTTTCGCATTTCATCAAACCTCCGAAAATCCGAACGTTACCGCTATCAGATTCGGCATATTATCAACGGTATTTTTCACCTGCTCGTCAGTCACAGAGTTGTCAAACCTCAGCCACTCAATACTTGTGTTGTCATATAAAAACTTAAAATAGTCCGGGTCGTCATTGTCGGACGCAATTGCAATATATTTCAGCTTCGGCAGGTCTTTGATATATTTGAAATCCTCCTCACTTGAGAGAATCATACCCCACATATTAACATATTCCAAAGTGAGAAATCCTGATACCTGACGCTTTGTATCCTCCGAAAAATTACCGTAAAGCGAAAGTGCTGTAAGGTTTTCATATTTTTTAAGCGGAGACAAGTCAATGTCAAGCTCTTCTTCGCCGTAATAATCCAGATGAAATTCCCGCAGATCATCAACTTTACATATCTTATCCCATTCAAGATCGGAAATGTCATTTATCGCAATATCTATGTGGGTATCCCTTGCAGTTATTTCATGTCCGCCCATATCCGTAATACCGATCTCTTTCCGAACATCGACCGGACAAGGAATACTGTCCGCATTATATTCATATCCGGAGTATTCGGAAATAAGTCCGGCGATCTGGTCAATGTCATTATATCTTTCAAGCTCATCCAGATCTATAGTGTCGATAAATTCAAACCGGGACATTATATCCGAAATGTCAGCAAATTTATCTGTACTGCCCAGTCTGACCATACCCACATTTTCATCATATACATATACCCAATCATCAATATATGAGTAATCTGTCATACTGCCGTCTCTGATATGTTCAGCAGGTCTGCAGCTAGTTCCCCAGAAATTGCTCACTGTTTCATTTTTGATCCTGTCTGAGTAAAGAGTACTTTTACAGGTAAAGTAATTAACATTGCCAAAGCTGCCGTCGCCCCATGATGTGCTGTCGCTGAAAATGATGTATACTCCCTGTTCATTGTCAAAATATCTTTGGAGCTTTCCTGCAAATATAGTGTTGTCCGTATACTTTGACTCGCTTCTTTCCGAATCTATTCTTCCGTAGAATTCGGGTATATCATTATTGAGCTTGTATATCGTATAAACATATGTAGAAAATGACCTGTCAATACCGCCTTCAAGCAACAGTTCGTTATGACCGTCAAGGTCAATGTCACAGAAAAGGGCATTGCTATAAAAACGCCATTCCATGTCATTCAGAAATTTCCTCAGTTCTGATAATTTCTTATCCTCTGCCGACACTGTTTCGCTCTCTGTGACTGTTTCGGATAGGATGCTTGCTGTTGTTTCCTGCGCCGTGGTGTCAGATGTTCCGGTCGATGAAACTGTTTCCGATGTTGTTACGGTTCCGGGGCTCTCTGCGTTGTTCGTTTGTCCGCAAGAGGACAGCAGCAATGCTGTCAATAAGATCAGAGCAATCCTTTTCATAAAAAAGTCCCCCTTATGTAAAATCCTCACATATAAGGTCGACCAGTTTTTTTCTTGCAGAGGAGGAAAATCCGTGCCCCTCACCTCCGAACACAGTAAGCTCCGAATTTTTAAAGCTTTCCGCCGCTTTCTGAGCGTAGGACAGCGGAACAAGCTTGTCCGAGTCCCCGTGATAAATTTTTACTGCCCCCTCATATTTTTTGATATGCTCAAATACATCATATTCCGGCAGCCCCTCACAGAAGCGGTTTGACAGTGGCATTCCCATAAAATCCACCTCTCCGTCAATAGTCCTGCCCTCCCAGTTGTCGGGTATGCAGAAGGCAGGGTACAAAAGATACAGACCCTTTACTTTTTTATCTGCAGTCAGAGCGGAAACAAATCCCCCCTGACTTTCCCCGTACAGATACTTTTTTTCACTGTCAACATAGTCCAGACCATCGATGTATGACAGCACTGCCCGAAGATCGTCCATCTCGGACTGTATGCTCATTTCCGTAGTTTTCCCGCTGCTCTTTGAACGCATGGAGCCGCCCCTGAAATCGTAAGCATAGGCAAACACTCCATGCTCTGCCAATGCAGCCGCCAGATCGGAAAGATCCTCATGTGAGGAATTGTATCCGTGGCTCAATATCACCGCCGGGAGCCTGCCCTCCGTGTCCTCCGGCATAAATGCCTTTCCGTAGATAGTCCCGCCCTGAACAGTAATTATCATTTCATTTGACTGATATTTCATATATCCACCCGCTTTTAAATTTTTTCTTAGTATATTATCTCATACCTGAGAAAAATTTTCAATTACACACAGATTACAATTAGTTACAAAAAAGTTACATTTTAAGCAAAGTGCCAAATATTGCAAAGTCGCTTCAAATATGGTATAATAACTCTTGCGAGCAAGCTATGCGGTTGAACTTCGCAAGGAGTTAGGAAAGTCCGGGCATCACAGAGCAGGGTAGCTGCTAACGGCAGCCGAGGGCGACCTTAGGG
>JAFLUI010000010.1 GCA_022508825.1 Oscillospiraceae bacterium | reverse complement strand
TGCACTTTGTGCAAATCAGTTGCGGCGCTTTGCGCCGCTAAATGATAATTTACATACCAACTCAGCTCTGCTCTCTGACATTCAGGCAGAACGCAAAGTACCCGTGATCCGTCCGCCACAACAGGCTGTAGTCGGGATAAACATCATCAAATTCCGCATAGAAGTCCGCCCTCTGAAGCACGGTGGTGCTGATCGTTGAAAGATGCTTTGCCGCAAATGACTTGGTAACATCCGAAATAAAGGAGCTTGCCAAAGACGTTGCCATAGGAGCTATAACGTCGTCTATCTCTTTTATGTCCTTATTCATGATGGCGCTCAGAGACGCAAGCAGCAGTTCCATCTCTATCGCCAGAGTCCCCCTGTAAAGGATCCTCTCTGTTTCGTCCTTGAAGACAGCCTCACAGTAAAATGCCTCGTCTATCTCATATCCGTCGTACTGGTGACTCACCAGCTCCGCCTGCATCTGGAACAGTCCGTATATCAAAACCTTGGCGCGATCCTCAAGTATGGTCACCTTGTCAGCGTTTGCACTGTACAGCCATTTGCTGCGGACCTTTCCTACTATAGCCTGATCGTCGATAAGTACATGGTGCATGAACCATCCTGTGTATGCTCCTGTAAAATGCTTTATGGACGCAAGAGAGTAATCCTTGGACTCCATCTCTCTTTCAAGAGCGGGAATAACGATGTCCCGCATATTATCATGCATCTGCTTGTGCTTTGAATATCCGTGAAAGCCTATGGACTGCTGATATTCCTCCTCCTCTGCAAAGTGCTTGATGGTATAGTCCTTCAGATATTTGATGGCTTCCATGCAGGTCCTTTTGTTTGACTGGGGGTCCCCCCACTGAAGATTGTCGACCAGTCTGTTGAGTATGGAGCAGAGCTGCTTGTGAGCCTTGTCTACGATCTCAACACCTATGTTGTAGTCACTTTTCCATTCAAAACGTGCGTAATCCATAAAAATTATCCTTTCTTTATTTATGTGGGCTCCCCTTCTTTGGAGATGTACCCATTATTGCTTTCACTGTCTGCAAAGGTTATCCCCTTGATATCCACAGGCGCAATACCCTCCTCTATCATTGCAAGCATATGGGGGACTACCTGAGGGTCAAGCTGAGTGCCGCTGTATTTTTTCAGCTCCTCCTTTATGACCTCTGTGGGAAGTGCCTTGCGGTAGCATCTGTCGCTTGCCATTGCGTCGAAGGTGTCCGCCACGCTTATTATCCTTGCAACGGGAGGGATGTCCTCTGCTGAAAGTCCCCTGCAGTAGCCCTTGCCGTCAAGACGCTCATGATGGTACATCGCGCCGTCTGAAATATCCGCAAGAGCAGTAAAGTCCTTCAGTATCTCTCCGCCGATAAGAGGGTGCTTCTTCATTATCTCCTCTTCCTCGGGAGTGAGCTTCTCGGGCTTGTTAAGGATACTGTCCGGTATGCCTATCTTTCCTATATCGTGGAGAAGCGCAATATAGTAAATACGCTCGGAGGACTGCTCGTCAAGACCCATTCGCCTTGCAAGCTCCACCGAATAATACGCCACTCTGGCAGAATGTCCGTTGGTATATCTGTCCTTGGCATCTATCGCCTTTGCAAAGCACAGAAGGGACTGCTCAAGTATCTGCTTATACTCCTTTTGCCTGCGTCTTACACGCTCCAGCCTTATTTTTTGTATCACGAAAACTGCTGCGCTGAATACTGCTATAAGAAGTATGGTCACGGTCATCCTGAACAGGAAGTATTCGCTGAGTTTTTTTTCCTTTACGAGCTTCATGGTCACCGTCCGTACAGACGAGGGGTCGTCTGCATTGCAGATGGAAAGCTCAAAATCATATGTCCCGCCCGGAAGATTTGTATAGCTCACGCTGCCGCTTTTGCCGTCTTCAAGCTGATATGTCCTGTCGTCAAAGCCGTTCAGACTGTATGTGATCTGCAGCTTTGAGGTGTCCGTAAAGGACAGCGCCGCAAAATCAACAGTGATACGCTGGACGTCGCTTCCCAGCGTGATCTCCTTCGGATGCTCATAGACCGTCTCGTCAACGCTTACAGTATTTATTATGACCTTCGGCAGACCGGTCTCGGTACCGCTGAATGAAAACAGACTTATACCGTTTCTTGTTGGGATATAAAGCTTTCCTTCATCAGTGAGGAAGCTCCATGTATTTGCATTAAGGGAGCCTGTAAGTCCGTGACTGAACCCATATTCCTTTTCACCAAGCTGACTGCCGCTAAGCAGCCCGGATTTACTTACGGCAAATATGCCGTTGTTCTGCATTACCCAGAGGATACCGTCCCTGTCATAGATGTCAAAGACACTGCCTGCGGCTCCCACATAGTTTGTCAGCTTGCGGAAGGTGCCGTTTTCCCGGTAGTAAAGACTGCTTCCTGCACTGACGAAATAACCGTCCCCATCCGAATTTTTTAACATCCTGAGCACAACGCCGTCGCTCAGACCTTCATCGGAACCGTGACATATCACACTGTCTCCCGACAGCTCATATATACCTCCGCCGTCAGTGCCTGCGAATATGACCCCGTTTTCTCCCTCTTCAAAGCAGAGTATAGAGGCGTTTGCCATACCGTCCTTTTCATCGTAGCTTCTGACGATGCGTCCGTCCTTTATTATGCTGACGCCTGTCTGTGTACCCACTGCGATCCGTCCGTCGGAAAGCTCCCGCAGCACTCTTACTCTGTCGCCTATAAGACCGTTCCCGGGAGAGTAAACGGTGATCTCCTCGCTGTTCGGTTCATAGCAGACCACCGAATTCTCGGAGTAGGAAGCCACCCAGACGTTTCCGCTGCTGTCGGTAATTATATGACGGATACGTGCAGCCTCCATCAGCTCGGTGAGCTTGTTTTCGATTCTGCCGCCTCCGAGTCTGAACGCGATAAGACCCGTGTCCGTTCCGGCATAGCACACTCCATTCGGCAGGACAGCCACAGTATTTACCGTAACATCGTCCATATCTGCATCGGTACCCACCGCATCGAAGCAACCCTCTGTATATTTTATTATTCCATTGCTTGAGGACGCAAGCCAGATATTGCCCTCGTAGTCACAGGCAGCATCATTGAGGGACATTGCCTTATGGCGCTCACCGAACTCACGGACAGAGCCGTCCGCATCAACAAAAGCAAAGCCCTGCAGACCGCATACAAGTATCTGTCCGTCATCGGACACATCTATCCTGTTGTGTGTCCGGATGCTTCCTGTATTTATATACCGCACTTCAAATCCGTCAAGCTCCTCTGAGGTAAAGCTAAGCACCGCTATTTCATTTCCCGAGCTTCCCAGGAGGATTTCGCCGTTTCTGGCAGAGGTGCTGTATATCTCACTATCATCAAAAAACCTGTCAGACGAATATGTCCTCAGCAGCTCCCCGTCCTTTATCACTGCGCACATCCCGCCATTCATAGAGACCCAAAGCCGTCCGTAAGCATCCGCTGCAGCAGAGTAGCAGGTGTTTCCCGATATCCCGTCAGCCGTGCAGGGGATGATCCTGCCTTCCTCTATCTCGCATATGCCCGAATTGGAAGCAGCATAGATACGTCCGTCACTGCTCTCGGTAAGATCCCGTATGCAGAGGAAGGAGCCGTCCGATGGGGACGTTATATGCGTGATGATATCATTCTCCATTACAAATACGCCTGCATCGTTGGTGCCTATCCAGAGCCTGCCTGAGGAGTCCTCCATAAGCGCTCTTACTGCAGCGGTATTGCCCTGTCCCATACTGTATTCACGGAAGTCCGTGCCGTCATAGCGTATAAGACCGCCGTAGCTTCCTATCCATATGTATCCGTCGGAGGTCTGCAGGACAGCATTTGCTTCGCCTGTAGGAAGCCCGTTGGTCTCATTATAGACCGTAACAACATAAGGGACATTATCGACCGCTGCCGAGACAGTCAGTGCTGTCAGACACATTATCAGAGCAGCGGCAAGAAAAACGGCTGCACATCTTGAAAATCGGTTCATATCCTTTATAATGCTCCTGCGTTTCTGCAGCGAGCCGTCTCCTTTTAAAATTTGCAGAATCATGTTAAAATTATACCATATTATTTCAGAAACCACAAGTATATATCCTTAAAATTTTGTTTCGGACAGCGCTATTAACTAAAAGTTCATGAATTTACATAGGAAATATGATAAAATAATAATATGTATGAATGTTTGAAAATCTGAGATTTTCAAACTGCGAGTTTTGTTTTCCTCGCTGCCGCTCGTAATTTTGCTTACGCAAAAGCACAAAACATCGAAAAATAGGAGGACACATTTTCCCTGTCGGGAAAATGGTCATAAAAATGCAGAAAGGCGGGATATCATGGCTTCTCTTATACAAAAAATACTGAGTATGAAATTCCGCAATAAGCTTATACTGATGTGCGTCGCCACACTTGTTCCCGTTATCCTTGGAGGCGTTTACCTGCTCTATAATTTTATAAGCGTCATGCAGAGCAATGCAGGAAACGGGACTATATCCGAAGCGGACAGCATCAAGACCAGACTGAAGGACACCGTATCCACAGTGTCAAATATAAGCAAGACCGTTCTGGAAAGTGACAGCCTGAACGCCCTGCTGAGGCAGGAATTTGTAAATAACGATGAGTATTATACCTTTTATATGCAGAACAGCATCATTCCCGAGCAAAACGGTATGTATCCTCAGGTGGACAGCTTCTATTTTTATCTTGATATTGACGGCTTTGTTTATAATTCCGATTTCAGATATGCAAATAAAGAGATACAGGACTCATACTGGTACAAAAAAGCCTCGGAAACCGATAAACCGAGATGGCAGCTTATAACCCTTGACAATGAGGTCATCACCGACACCGCAGAGGAAAGCAATGCGGATGGGGATACAAAGTCTGCCGGATATACTTCTCCCGAAAGCAGGCTTGCTCTTGTCACTCCCCTTGCAGACAAAAACGGCGATTTCTGCGGAGCTATGGTGGTGACGGTAGACCCCGAATGGTATGCCGAATTTACCTCCGATGTAAGCGCAGGAGTAGTTCTGTGCGTAAATCAGGGAGTGGTTTTCTACAGTACGGTAGAAGGCTGCAGGGAAAGAATGGTGCTGAATTACGAAAATGATTTTCCTATGGGCATAAGCAATTCCGAAAAGCTGTCAGGCGGAAATCATCAGCTTGAAAAAAAGGGATACACCGTTGTTTCCTACTTTGACTATGAAAATACGGGAAATCTTTTTCAGGTATACATCGTCAAGCCCACCGCTATTTACAACAAGACTTTAAACAGCACGATCATCATTTACGTTTGGTATAGTCTTCTGTGTGTTATACTTTCTGTATTGATACTGATACTCTTTTCAAGTATGTTCACAAGGCGTATACGTTCCCTGCAGGATAAAATGCACACCGTTGCGGACGGAAGCTTTGAGCTCACCGACGACATCAAGGGCGGCGACGAGATATACGACCTTTACCAGGACCTGAAAAAAATGGTGGACAGTATGCAGAAGCTTATAAACGATGCCTATGAAGCAAAGATACAGTCGGAAAGCTTCAAGCTAAATCAGATGGAGGCGGAGTTCAAGACCCTTGCAAGCCAGATAAATCCTCATTTCCTTTATAACACTCTTGAGACTATAAGAATGAAGGCATACTGCAATAACGACAAGGAAACTGCCGACCTGGTAAAAAAACTGGGAAAATTCATGAGGCGGTGCCTTGAAGTAAAGGACGGCATGGTGACCCTTGAATCGGAGCTTGAATTTACACGGAGCTATCTTGAGCTCCAGTCCGCCCGCTTCGGGGACAGGGTGTCCTACTCCATCTACTGCGAGGTGGACCGTAACTACAAGGTGCTTCCGCTCATCATACAGCCTATAGTTGAAAATGCTGTTGTACACGGTGTTGAAGGCTCCAAGTCAAACGGACGCATCAGCATCAAGGTCCGTTACAGCGGAGAAAACGTATCCATCGACGTGTCGGACAACGGACAGGGCATAACTCCCGAAAGAATGAAGGAGCTTCTCCAAAAGCTGGAGAAAAACGACACCTCTTCCGGAAAAAGTATCGGTCTTACCAATGTAAATAAGCGTATAAAGATGTACCACGGTGAGGAATACGGCCTTTCGGTGAAGACCGTTCAGGGCAGAGGTACCACAATAAGCGTCACTCTGCCAAGGATAGTGGACGAAAATGTTATGAAGAAGCTTCCCCAGAAGTACAGTGAGATAAGCAGGAACATCTCACGCGGTGCCTGATGGAAGATCTGCGGGTTTTGTGAATATACGCTGTGTATCTGAAAGGAGAAAGTTAATGATAAAGGTATTGCTTGTTGATGATGAGCACAATGTTCGCCAGGGTGTAAAAATGATGATCCCCTGGCAGGAGCTTGGACTTGAAGTTATAGGAGAGGGCGAGGACGGTGACGACGGTCTGACAAAAATAATGAGCCTTTCCCCCGACATCGTTATAGCCGATGTGAAAATGCCCGGCATGACCGGTATACAAATGATAGACGCTGCCAAAAAAAGAGGCTTTGACGGAAAGTGCCTGATACTTTCGGGATACTCGGATTTCACCTATGCCAAGGAGGCAATGTCCCTTGGCGTCAAGCAGTTTATCCTTAAGCCCGTGGATGAGGACGAGATGATCGAGGTGCTGAAGGCTCTGCGTGAGGAGATCGAGGATGAGGAACGAAATAAGATCGCACTTGAGCATGGCAGCGAATACATGAGCGAAAGGGTCGTGCAGGCACTTCTTCTCGGCGATGAAAAGGCGCTGGAAAGCAGTGAGCTGTCTTCCTATGACCACAGCACCTATACGGCAGTCATCATTGCCGCAGCCGAAAGCATGACCGCAGAGGAAAAAAACACCCTTTTAAATACCCTTAAAAAGCGTATGGAGGACGACTGTGAGGCGGACGTGATAACACCCGGATTCAGCGGAATGACCGCAGCCCTTTTCAAGGACATGAGCCGGAGCCTGATGATGGAATATCTTTCCGAGCTCTGCAAGGAATATCCGGACAGGATATTTATCACCATGGGCTGCACCGTTTCGGAGATGTCCGATATAAAGCGCTCCTATCATGAGGCGGACGAGCTGCTGAAAAACCGTTTCCAGTATATGCACCACGGTATCGTCAGCAGAGAAACTGTCAGCAGTGACATTCAGGAGACTGCTCAGATAGATGAGATCATTGACCGTATCTATGCATATATAGAGATCAACGATACCGACAGACTGAATGACGCTCTGGATCGCTTTCAGGTCTCCTTCTGCAGGGACACATACACAGCCGAGCGAATAAAGATCACCTGCATAACCGCCGTTATGGATATAAAGTCAAAGCTGATAAAAAATATCGGGGACAAGAAAACAGAGCAGTTCATCAACGACGAGCTTATTGCGAAGATCGGAGAGCAGACCAGTCTTTTCGAGATAATCGAGCTGCTTAAAACGACCCTCTCCGAGCTGTCCTCCGCTCATTTCGGACGCACCACCAAAAGCACCATGGAGCGCGTTGTGCAGTACATCAGATCAAACTACAACAGCGAGCTCCGTCTCGAGCAGCTTGCAGCAATTTTCGGATACAACAGAGCGTATCTTGGAAAGGTGTTCCACCAATACACCGGAGAAAACTTCAACAACTATCTTGACAGCATACGCATCACCGAAGCCAAGCGCCTTCTTGAAATGGACGAGTACAAGGTCTACGAGGTAGCGGAAATGGTGGGGTACACCAATATAAATTATTTTCATAATAAATTCAAAAAATATGTGGGGATAAGCCCTCTCAGCTACAAAAGGCAGAGCCGCGGCGAATCTGCCGTCAGCGACGACGAGGAAGAGATCGATGAGTAAGTCTGAGTAAGAAATCGAGGAGTAAACAGTGAATATCGACCTTAAACGAAAAAAGGAAAAACGGAATACTGTCATACGGTGGGTGCTGTATTTTCTGCTTCTGGCAGTCTCCTATATCTACATGACCACAGCGCCTGTCAATCTGAGGACTCCCCTTTTCCTCATACCCACAGCAATGTGCGTATCCATGTTTGAGGAGCCCTTTGAATCGGCGATCTTCGGATGCGCTGCAGGACTTCTTCTGGACACTGCGCAGGGCACCATGATAGGACTCAGCGGCATCATTATGCTGTGGTGCTGCCTGATGGCATCTCTGCTGTTCCATTTCTTTTTAAGACGGCACATACTGAGCATACTGCTTATAAACCTTGCAGCGGTCTTTATACAGGGAATGACCCACTACTTTTTTTACTATGCTATATGGGAGTACGACCCGTCGGTAAAAATTTTCTTGGGAGAATTTCTGCCGGTTATGATCTACACAGAAATTTCCGTTCTCCCCCTGTATTTTATCGTCCGCTTTATGGTAAAGCATCTTGGAGTAATTGTGGAGGACTACATCGAAGAGCAGTCCGATGATATTGTAAGAGAATAAACAGGAGGCTATGTTTGAAAATCAAAGATTTTCAAACTTCGAGTTTTGTGCTTTTCATGACTGCATACTCAATAAATTGAGTTCTGAAATTTTGCTGAGCAAAACCGCAAGGCGAATTTATTCGGCATAAACGTACGTGAAAGGAGAGATGCTCCCTGCGGGAGCATAATTAAAAAAATGAAAAAATTTTTTGAAGGAGTAAGAGCGGCATTTTTCTTTATCGTGATACTCGCCATGCTTGCGCTGTGCTCTGTCGACCTTATGAAAATACAGATCGTAAACGGCGCAGCCTATCTTGAAAAAGCACAGACCACCCGCAGTGCCACTCAGGTCATAACCTCTCCAAGGGGCGAGATCGTGGACAAGGACGGTCATGAGATAGTCATAAACAAAACAGGCTTCAATGTGGTCATAGAAAAGGCGTTTTTCCCAAGCGGAAAAGAGGAAATGAACCGCATCATAAACGGCATAACAAAGATCCTGGATGAGGACGGCGTCCCATGGATAGACACCCTCCCCATAAGCCGCGGGCAGCCCTATGAATATCTTGACGCCCGTGACGGCGACATAGTAAAGCTGCGAAAGGAAATAGGCGTCCAGCCCTATGCCACTGCAGAGGACTGTCTCATGGCAATGTACTCTCTGTACGACATAGACAGCAGATACACCGAAGCGGAAAAAAGAAATATCGCAGGCATCCGCTATGAAATGATCCTCCGCAGCTTTTCCCTTTCAAACAGATACACCTTTGCAGAGGATATCCCCATGGATACCGTTGTCCGCCTTAAGGAAGCCTCCTACACTCTTGAGGGAATGGACATCATCGAGGAAGCTATCCGCATCTACGCAGTGGGAGACGCTGCTCCCCACCTTATCGGAACAGTGGGAGCCATAAGCGCCGAGGAGTACGAGGAGCATAAGGGAAGCGGCTACGCTCTCAATGATGTCATCGGAAAATCCGGCATAGAAAAGGCAATGGAGTCTGAGCTGCGGGGCAAAAAAGGCACCCGTACCCTTGACCTGCTCAACGGCGTGGTGATCTCGGACAAAGTCACCGAGGAGGCTGTCCCCGGAAATACCGTAAAGCTCACCTTTGACATCGACTATCAGCGGGACGTTCAGGAGATACTTGAAAATCACATCCTCTGGCTCAACAACCAGACCAGCACCAAGGCAAAGGGCATGAACGCCAATGCAGGCGCACTTGTAGTCCTGGACGCTAAAAACGGAGCCCTCCTTGCAGCGGCTACCTCCCCCACATATGATATAAACGACTATCTTACCGATTACGCTTCCGTGCTCAACGGAGAAAACTCCCCCCTTACAAACAGAGCCACCAACGGACTGTACCGTCCCGGCTCCACCTTCAAGACAGTCACCGCTACAGCGGGTCTGAACGAGGGGTATATAAGCAGAAATTCCACCGTCTACTGCGGACACAAATACACCTACTGGGACGACTATCAGCCATTATGCACAGGCTGGCACGGAGGAATAAGCGTCATAACGGCAATAGAAAAATCCTGCAACATCTTCTTCTATGAAGTGGGCAGGGTCATGGGTCCCGATATGATAGCAAGCTATGCAAATATGTACGGTCTTGCAAACGACACCTATCTTGAACCGGGAGGAAGCAAGGGCTACATCGCAACTCCCGACAGTCTGCTTGCAAGAGGTCTTGAATGGAACGCAGGTCTTGTTGTGCAGGAAGCAATAGGACAGTCCGAGACCGCCGTAACACCGCTGCAGATGGCAGTTCAGGCGTGTACTATCGCAAACAAGGGAGTCCGCTATCAGCCTCATATGGTGGACAGCGTCTACACCTACAATATGGAGGAGCTTGTTTACGTCAAGCAGCCCACTATCGTTTCCGCCATACCCGACAAAACCGGGGAGACCTTTGACCTTATCACTCAGGGCATGAAGCAGGCTGCAGCATTCACAGCCTACAGCTATCCTATGGAAAAGGACTATTACACCTCTTATCTGCTGACAAGCCTTCCTGAGAAAGCGGCGATAAAAACCGGTACCCCCCAGATGACATCGGCAGAGGACACAGGCTCTGCGTTTATAGGATTCTACCCTGCAGACGAGCCGGAAATAGCTTTCGCCGGATTTGTTGAGCACGGAGAGTATTCCAAATTCATGATAAAGCAGATAATAGAGGCATATTATGACAAGGATTATGTTCCTCCCCACCCCACTATTATAATAAAAGACCCCGAAGCAGTGGTAGCAGGCAGGACTGAGCCTTGACCCGTCCGCCTTGTATGTACAAAACATACAAAAATCACAAAAAATTTAGTGGGAACGTCACAAAATTGTGCAAACCTCTCAAAAACACTTTGACAAATCCTCATTTTGTGGTACAATATAAAATAGATGAATATATTCTATGCTGAGTACTATATCTTCAAGTGCCCTATGCACGAAAGGAGTTAATTATGGCATCAAAAATTATTGCAATTACTTCCGGTAAAGGAGGCACCGGCAAATCCTCCATATGTGCCGAGCTTGGATTTGCCCTTGCAAGACAGGGACACAGGACTCTTATCATCGAGCTGGACTTCGGTCTGAGATGTCTTGACATCATGCTGGGTGTAAAGGACAGCATCCAATATGACCTGGGTTCTGTTCTCAAAGGCGAATGTGATATCTACAAGGCTACAACAAATGCTAAGGATTTCGCGAACAACCTGAGTGTTATCTGCGCTCCGGAGGATCCTTTTGCCAAGGTAGAAGCGGAAATAATTTCTAATATCTGCAACGAGATGCGCAAATACTACGAATACATAATCGTTGATACCTCTGCAGGTACTAACGAAAGCGTTTTCGATGTTGTTGAACAGTCTGACCTTATCCTTGTAAATACAACGCCCGACCCCATATGCGTCCGTGACGCACGTCTCATGTCGGACGAATTTTACAAGAGAGGAAATAAAAAGCAGCGTCTTATCATCAACAAGGTAGACCCCGAGATATTCGAGGCAGACATCATTATCGACCTTGACGAGATAATCGACACTGTAGGTGTACAGCTTATCGGTGTTATCCCGAAGGACAATGATATAGTAATATCCACAGGAAAGGGCAAGCCCCTTCCCAACAGCTCCATTGCGTTAAAGGCATTTGATGCGATCTCCAAGCGTATAAAGGGCGAGGATATACCTCTCAGCTTCAAGATACTCACAAAATAATGATCGGTTCTGCCGCATCCCCGGAAAAAACAAACGGAGAGGAATGATAATAATGAATATAGCTTTAATTGCGCATGATACCAAAAAAGAGCTTATGGTCCAGTTCTGTATTGCATACTGCGGAGTATTGTCCCGGAACAACCTGTGCGCAACAGGAACTACCGGCAAGATGGTAGAGCAGGCAACAGGACTGAATATCCAGCGGTATTTAAGCGGCTCCCAGGGCGGAGACCAGCAGATCAGTGCGCGTATATCCTGCAACGAAATCGACCTTCTTCTCTTTTTCAGAGACCCTCTTACAGCACAGCCTCATGAGCCTAACGAGAGGGATCTTCTCAGACTTTGTGATGTACACAACATTCCGGTGGCGACTAATATTGCCACAGCGGAAGCTTTGATACACGCTCTTGAAAGGGGCGACCTTGACTGGCGTCAGCTTGTTAATCCTGCATGAGCGGGGAGCCCCCGCGGGCTTTTTCTACCCCCAAATGTTAATAACAGCGAATAATTTATTACATCCAAGCCCCCTATCAAGGGGGCAGTATAGAATGCAAAAAAGGGAGTGCCTTTTGGTACTCCCTTTAAAATTTTATGCGATTTTTTGCCGCCTCGCTTATTATTCTGCTGCCTCGGTGTTTGTAGTAACCTTCTCAGCATTTGCGTATGCGTCCGGAAGTGCGATATTGAACCTTTCCATTACCTCGGTGTTTACAACGGGAGTTCCCTCGGAGAACCGCACAACAGGGATAGTTCCTGCTGACTCACCGCCAAGGATACGGACTCCTACGTCTCCTGTCGCTCTTCCGAGAGCAACATAGTCAATGCTTATGGAAGCGATACAGCCGTTGGAGACCTGCTCTACCTCGGAACCGTAAACAGGGATCCCCGCTGCATTTGCCTGCTCCAGAACAACTGTCAGACTTGCTACTACGTTATTGTCTGTGAAGTTGTTGATGCAGTCCACCTTAGGCGCAAGTGTTGCCGCTGCCTGGGGGATGTCTGCCGCACCCTGAACACCCTGGTCGATAACCTCAATACCCTTTGAGGAAGCTATCTCCCTGAACTTTGAAAGATGTGAAACAGAGTTTGCCTCGCTTGTGGTATAAAGTACGCCGATTTTCTTTACGTCAGGCTGGAGAGCCTTGATAAGCTCTGTCTGAGCATCAAAGTCCAGCTCGTCTGCGGTACCTGTGCAGCTGCCGCCGGGAGCGTCCATGTCCTCAACGATACCTGCTGCAATGGGGTCTGATACTGCGCAGAAAACTACGGGAACATCTGTGTTAGCTGCTGCAGAGTATGCAGAAACTGCTGCAGGTGTTGCGATAGCAAAAATAATATCGTACTTTTTAGCTGCCATGTTCTTTGCAATAGTGTCGCAGGTGGCGGCGTCAAAGTTGCCGTTCTGGAGGTCTATATCAAGCTTGTCTGATATTGGGGAAGCTTTAAGAGCCTCCTCGATGCCCTGATAGCAGTTGTCAAGGGAGGGGTGGCTTCCGAACTGGATGACACCTACCTTGTATGAGTCTGCGGAAACGGTGTCTCCTCCGCCCTCATTTCCTCCTGAGCAGGCGGTCAGACCCATTAAGGAAACAGCCGCTGCCAGAAGCATTGATACGATTTTAAGCTTTTTCATAAATACTGCGATCCTTTCGATAATTTGTTGTTTTTGCAAGTTCGGACAAAATGTCCTGCATAACATACCGCTTTACTATGATATCACCTCAGGGTAAGTGTGTCAAGTAAATTCCGTTAATTTTTTATGTCCAAAATTAAGCGGTATAAAATCAGTATATCCCCTTTGACATAAACAAATACCATAAGATCGCCGTCTGCGCAAAAATGATAAGCGGCAGACCTATCATGAACCGCTTGTGCTTTGTCTTGTGACGGATAGTAAGCATTGTAATGTACATTGCCGCAGAGCCTCCGAGAGCGGCGGTGATAAAAAGCGTTTTCTCCGAAACTCTGCGCTTGTGCTTTTTCGCCCGGGACTTGTCCGACACTGTCATAATTACCGCCGCAATGCTTACTGTTAAAAGATAGACCATAAAATATTTCATTTTGCATTTTCCTTTCCGTCCTTCGCTGCATAAATATTATATATCTGTTTTAAGGAAAAATCAATACCGTTTTTTCCTTTGTATCCGCGCAAAATATTGACAAAATCCTCAAATCGTGCTATTATATCAGTAATCAGCATAATATTTTTACGCAAAAATTTATCGGGGGGATCGTATATGAAAACGTTAAAATACATAGCCGCTGTCATTGCTGCGGCAGTGATGCTGTCTTCGATGCCGTTTTCTGCAATGGCGGAAGAAGGTCCCGGCGTCTCTGCAGATGAGGTCGTGGACGGGGCAGCCGCCGCGGACGAAGCCGGCAATGCAGACGAGAACAGCGGGGACGGCACGAATGAGAACGAGAGCGGCGGCGGCACAGGTAATAACGGGGACACCGGCGAAAACGAAGGCGATGGCGGGGATAACGGCGGCAATAACGATCCTGTGTTCAGCGGCGGCGATGGTTCGGTAGAAACACCCTATCTGATCTCATCCGCTGCAGAGCTTAAAGCTCTTGCAGATGCTGTCAACGGCGGCAATGATTACAATGGTATGTTTTTTGATCTGACGGCAGATATTGACCTGTCAAAGCTTGAAGGCAAATGGACGCCCATAGGAGCTTATTATAATGATAACAGCCGCAATGATACGCCATTTTCCGGCACACTTGACGGCAAAAGAGCTGATGATAAAGGCAATTATGCGATAAAAGGACTGAACGTCGATAATACTTCCAAGCTCAGTGAATATTCCTATGGTTTGTTCGGATATGTCAAAGGCGGTACTGTCAAAAACATTGATATACCATTCGGCTACGTTGGCGGCAAGAACAATACAGGCGTGATCGCGGGATATAATGACGGCGGTACTATCGAAAACTGCACCGTCGGTGGAGGCGTCAATGTCCAGGGCAGTGACCAAAATATCGGCGGTATCGTGGGATACAATGCCGGAACGGTCAGATACTGCGAGAACTCCGGGAACATTGGAAAGGACTCCGCATCATGTATCGGCGGCATTGTGGGATACAACGCCTCATCAGTCATAGACTGTACTAACTCCGGAAGCGTTTCCGGTACTGTCGGCTCAGGCGGTATTGCAGGTGATAATTCGGGCACAGTCACAGGCTGTCATAACACAGGAAATATTGGCGGCGGCTCCAATTCGGGAGGCATTGCAGGAAGCAGCAGCAGTACGATAGAAAAAAGCTATAACTCAGGCGAAGTTTCGGGAACAAGCAATGTAGGCGGAATTACAGGCGATAACAACGGCAAAACACATATCTGCTATAACGAAGGCAATGTCACCGGGGACACAAATGTAGGCGGTGTTGTCGGGTCGGAAAACAGCAACACAACAGAAAACTGCTATAACCTCGGCGCTGTCAGAGGCACGGGCAATGTTGGCGGAGTTGCAGGAAGCGTTTCCGGCAAGGTGGTATATTGTTATAATATCGGTACTGTCACCACCGGCGGAGGTGTTGCAGGAAGTGTCACCGGCACCGGCGCAGTCACAAACTGCTGGTATCTCTCAGACACAGCGGCAGGCGGAATTGGCAGCGCGGATACTGACGGCGCAAAAGCATTATCCGGAGCCGATCTTGAAAACGAAGATACATTTAAAGACTGGGCTTCCGACGGCGGTGTATGGGTGATCGTCAAGGACACCAAAAGCGGTCTGATCCGCCCGGTATTTGTTGATTCAACTGAAAATAATATCATGCCTATTGAGCCTGTATGGTCAGAATTTGACGGTGCGGGCACGGAAAAAGCCCCGTACCGCATCTACGGTCTTGACGAGCTGAAGAAGCTCCGCGATCATGTCAATGAAGGATATACCGGATATGATAAGCATTTCAGACTGGAAAATGATATTGACATGAGCAGTGTCAGAAACTGGACACCCATAGGTGTCTATGTAAAAGAGGATCCCCTGAAATGCAAGCCTTTTGCAGGAACATTTGACGGAAACAAAAAAGTGATAAGCGGTATGAGTATCACCTCCAAAGACAGCGGCAATAACGGATACGGCTTGTTCGGATATAATAACGGCACCATCAGATACCTGGGTGTTGTGGACGGAAGTATCGATCTTCTTGATAAGGCTGATGACATCGGAGGCATTGCAGGGTATAATGGCGTCGATGGTACGATAGAATATTGCTATAACTACGGCTGTAATGTTTCAGGCAGAGACAGAATCGGAGGTATCGTCGGAAATAATCCCGGAACGGTAAGGATATGCTTCAGTACGGGGGATATCAAAGGTACCTGGGGTTCTGCAGGAGGTATTGCAGGTGACAACGGAGGCATGGTAGAAAACTGCTATAACACAGGTGATATTGAATCTGGAAAATATGTGGGCGGTGTTGTAGGATATAACAGTGCGGCCGATTCCACTGCAGGAACAGTAAGAAATGCTTACAGCGTCGGTAAGGTCACCGGCGACAGTGATGTCTGCGGTGTTGTGGGATTCCTTTTCAGCGGAAAGATCCCCGGAAAAATAGAGAATTGCTTCTATCTTGATGATACAGCAGACTTCGGAGTAGGCGGTGATAATAAATCCGACATCGGGGCTGTCCCTATAGATAAAGAGCAGTTCAACACTAGATCGATCTTTACCATAGTCGGCTGGGACTTCAATAATATCTGGATAATGAGCGAGAAGCTGGGACGTCCTATATTCGGAAAAGAAGTCAGAAGCGAGGAAGAACTGACACCTGATGACACGGAAGACAAGGAGCCTCCCGAAAACGAGGATCCTCCCAAAGAAGATGACCCGCCCAAGAAGGATGATTCCCCAAAGGACGATGATCCTCCAAAAAATGATCCTCCGGTCGATCAGGAGCCGTCGGGATCTCCGTATCCGCCAAGCGGTTCGTGGCAGAGACCAGGTGCATTTCCTTTTGTTTCTCCGGGAAAGGATACCTCCTCTGCAGATGCAGATGATGACGACGTTTCCAGCGGGGCAGGTTTTTATGAGGACAGCGTTCTGATGGACGGTCTGTCTTATGCGGGAATCGGGATCCTGCTGATCTCCATAGCCGGAGCGCTTGCGGTAATAATAAGAAAGCGTATCAAATCATCAAAATAAAAGGAGATGTTTTTAATGAGTGTTCATGCTGCTGTATGCAAGCTTGTATGCTACGGCCTTGAAAACGGACTTATCTCTGCGGAGGACAGGATATACGCCGCCAATTCCATCTGTGAGGCGCTCCATATCGACGACTATGACCCGCCTGAGGAAAACTATGCAAGGGTAGAGCTTGAGCCCGTCCTTAAGGAGCTTCTTGACTACGCAGTAAGTCAGGGTATCATCGAGGACAGCATCGTTTACCGTGACCTGTTCGACACAAAGCTTATGGGATGCATAACTCCCAGACCTTCGGAGGTCATTGAAAAATTCCGCAGCATCTACGGCAGCAAGTCTCCTGCCGCGGCTACAGACTATTACTATAAGCTGAGCTGCGATTCAGACTATATCCGCCGCTACCGTATCGCCAAGGACATGAAATGGACTGCGGATACCGAATACGGAAAGCTGGACATAACCATAAATCTTTCCAAGCCCGAAAAGGATCCCAAGGCTATCGCCGCGGCGTTGAACGCAAAGCAGAGCGGCTATCCGAAATGTATGCTCTGTGAGGAAAACGTGGGCTATGCAGGCAGAGTCAACCACCCTGCAAGGCAAAATCACCGCATCATACCGGTTAAAATAATCGGCGAGCGCTGGTGTCTCCAGTACTCCCCTTACGTTTATTACAACGAGCACTGTATCCTTTTGAACAGCGTCCACACACCCATGAAAATAGACCGCTCCGCTTTTGCAAAGCTGTTTGATTTTGTTGAGCAGTTCCCACATTATTTTATCGGGTCCAATGCCGACCTTCCCATCGTAGGCGGCTCCATCCTGACCCATGAGCATTTTCAGGGGGGACGGTACACCTTTGCAATGGCGACCGCTCCCATCGAGGAGGAGTTTGCTATCCACGGCTTCAAGGATGTTGAAGTAGGCAAAGTAAAATGGCCCATGTCCGTCCTCAGACTCCGCTGTGCCGACTATGAACGTCTTATCGAGCTTGGAGACCGTATCCTTACAAAATGGAGGGGCTACACAGACGAGAGCGCATTCATATTTGCAGAAACAGATGGCGTCCCTCACAACACCATAACTCCCATTGCACGGAAGAACGGGAACATCTACGAGCTTGACCTTGTACTCCGGAACAACATCACCACCGAGGAGCACCCGCTGGGAGTTTTCCATCCCCACGAAAGGCTCCACCATATCAAAAAGGAGAACATCGGTCTTATCGAGGTAATGGGACTGGCGGTGCTTCCTGCACGTCTCAAAGGGGAAATGGAGCTCCTTGCAGACACTCTTGTAAACAAGGGAGCGGATGCAGTACGGACTATTCCCGAGCTTGAAAAGCACGCTGACTGGGCGGAGAAATTTGCGTCCCGGAACAATATTACCGCCGAAAATGTGGATGAGATCATCCGGAAGGAGATCGGTCTGGTATTTTCAAAGGTGCTTGAACACGCAGGAGTTTTCAAGCGGAACGCAAAGGGCAGCGCAGCCTTCGGAAGATTTGTTTCAACGATATAATTAATAAAACAGGGGGCGGACAATTTCCGTCCCTATTGTCTTAAAGCAGGAAAGGGTAATGTAAAATGAACAGATGCCCATGGTGCATGATAAACGAGCTGGAAACAAAATATCACGATGAAGAATGGGGAGTCCCCGTCCATGACGATATAAAGCAGTTTGAATTTCTTATGCTTGAAGTAATGCAGTGCGGACTGAGCTGGGACACCGTCCTGAAAAAACGGGAGATATTCCGCTCCTGCTTTGACGGCTTTGACTATGACAAGGTGGCTGAATATTCCGAGCAGGACATAGAACGGATAATGAACACTCCGGGAGTGATACGTTCCCGGAGGAAGATCGAGGCGGTCATAAACAACGCCCGATGCGTCCAAAGGATACGGGAGGAGTTCGGCTCCTTTTCCGATTATCTCTGGAGCCGGACAGAGGGAAAAATGCTTTTGTACAAGGGTCACGAGCTTGGAAATATCCCTGCTTCAAACGAGCTGTCTGACAGGATAGCAAAAGACTTAAAAAAACGGGGGATGAAATTTATCGGCTCTGTTACCGTGTATGCACATCTGCAGGCAAGCGGCATCATCAACGACCACATTAAGGACTGCGACTGCTATCAGAAGCTTATTGACAAATACGATGTAAAATATATTGCGGAATAAGAATAACAGCAGACGCCGTTTGATCTGGCGTCTGCTGTTTTTGTCAATAAACTGACTTCTCCGATTTTCATAAAGTCCTCATCAGCTATATCTCAATATTTCTGTATTTTTTTAATATATAGAGAGCATTTTTTACATCAGCGGCATCTGGATCTGCTATTTCTGCACGGTTTGACAATCCGCAAATACGGCGTGTTTCATCGCCGAAATCCACCCTGCGGTTGCTTTTGCATTTGCAAAGTCTCTCCGGAAACTTATCTTTGAACCAGTTAAAAAGCTCGGTATCTTCTTCATGCAGAGTCTTTGAAAAAGCATTGATATTCTTAAAATCATTAAAATAAATGCACAGCATAAAGTATTCATTATCAGCATAGAAACCGCATATATTTTTTCCCTTATAAGAATATTCGACCTTCCATCTGAAATCCGAAACAATACCTCTCAGAGGTCTTATCTTTGCTTTTACTTTCAATCCTGATAAATGCTCCTCAAGCATTTTTACCGTTTCCGCACTCTGAACGGGAAGTGTCCTGCATATATCATCAACGGCAGGAATTGGCGAATAAGCATTTTTGAAATCAAGACGAAAATAATTCATCAGCTTATACTTACTGTCCGGAGCCTTGCACAAATAAAGAAGTCCGGACATCATCTGCGTATAAGTCTTATGTGATATTTCAATGGTATCTTCATTTCTCATGACTTCAATTCCAATATCAGACAGTACTTCATATCTTTTTTCGTTATGCTCTGACTGGTGGATACGGCTCATGCGAGCCAGCACATCGGAATAATTATTTTCTGAAATAATAAGGGCGCCTGACTTTTCATCCACTCCATTGCTGCATAAACCTGAATAGTAAAAATAAAGCGCATAAAACTGTATCGCCTGCTGAAAAGTATTCCGGAGCGTACTTTCTCTTGAATCATTAGAGTGTTCTTTCTCTGTTTTATTTATCTGACGTTTCTGAATATACTTTTCATAGAGCTTCGGAAACACCATATATTTTTCCGGAGCCTCATACATACCCTGATAAATTGAAAGCATAAACTGATAGAATTGATGTTGTCCCTCCTGAATTTCCGTACCGGTGGGTTCAAAGGGCGCAAGCATATCCAGACAATGCTTTATCGAACGTTGTGCATATGTATTCATTATTCTTCATCTTCACTTTCTTCATTGTGATGTCCTCGGTTAAAGAGCTTCGATTCTTTTCAGTATCCTCTCCCAATCCGACTGCTCCCGTAATTCCTTTTGCATGGACAGTACATTGCTTTTGAACTTTTCATTTTTATAAACCTCGCAAACTGCATTATACAGCTCTTTTCCGCTGCTGGGAAACGACCGGACTTTCCTTCCCGCTCCCAGACGGACTATCTGCTTTGCATTTTCAAGCTGATCGTTCATAAAGGGCATAGCCACCATAGGCACTCCTGCGCCAAAAGCCTCATTTACGCTGTTCATTCCGCAGTGCGTAAGAAAAACATCGGAGTGCTCCAGCACCTCGATCTGCGGGACAAAGGAATAGGCATATATGTTATCCGGGATATCTCCCAGTGAATCGGGAGCTATCCTGCCTGTGTTCAAAATCACCGAGAGCTCCTTCCCTCCGAAGGCTCTTATGCACTCCCTGCAGAATCCGCGGTTGCTGATAATACTTCCCAACGAAATATAAACGATAGGGTGCTCCATTTTGTCATAAGGAATGAGGATATCACTTTTCCCCTGTTCCTGCAAAGGCACTATAAATTCATAATCCCCATCAAAGCTGTCCCTGCTTTTTTGAAATTTTTCCGGTACATAGACAATGTTCAGATCGGGCTTGTCGTGTATGATCGCGTCAACCATGGAGCTGCATTTAAGCCCCATGGACGCTCTCCTTTTTTTGCCCATCACCTGCATATCTATCAGCCCGGCGGATATTTTGAATATAACCGAGGTATCCTTCAATGTATCCTCAGACCAGGCAGGCTGTGAAAACTGTCTTACGCAGGGTATGTTCTTTTTTCTTGCTATTTCGATACCCGGATAAAAGAACATTTCATATATCAGTATATCAAACTTTTCTTCCAGTCCCACTGCAGTATCGTATGCAGCCTGAAAGCAGGTCCGCTTCTTGTCGTTTTCGCTGATATCGGAGGGAAAGTTTGCATACGGGATAAAAGCGGCTCCCGTCCCTTCAATTTTTTTTGCGGAATTCCTCTGCATTGATATAGCTGACCTGATGTCCTCTTTTTATAAGCTCCTTCGTTAATGGTATAGTAGGATTTACGTGTCCTGAATAGGGCACATTTATCATTAATATCTTCATTTTTTTACCCCCGTATCCCAAGCGCGTTGCGTATCATTTTGATCTTCTGTCCCCTTAAAAAATCATACTATAAAATCACGGAAAAGTCAATCCCCGAAAAAATGTGTCACTCCCTGCCCCATCATCATATTATGTACTGAGCCCGCATGGATGCGGCTCAGAAAGGAATCATCTTAATGGGTATCATCAATTATAATAAAATTCTCAGTACAGAGAGCCTTGAATGTGAAGGCTCTTTCCAGATAAATCTGTCCCTGGTGGCAGGACCTGATATAACAGAGGATCCTGCTGACATCGTTCTGGTGCTTGACCGCTCCGGAGACATGGTGGGAGATTTTCTCACAAACGTTAAAAACGGAGCTAACGAGCTTATCGACATCATTGCAGAGGCTACAGACGGAACGGTGTCCGGTGAGATCGGCGACGGAAACCGCATGGCAGTTGTCAGCTTTGCTGCCACAGCAACAACGGACACTCAGCTTATTACCGATGTAAGCGAGCTTAAGAGCGCTGTAAATAATATGACAGCAAACGGAAATACAAACATTACCGCTGCTCTTACAGCAGCAGGACAGCTTCTTCAGTCCTCCTCAAACAATAAGGTCATCGTACTTTTCACAAACGGCTTATCAAATACCGGCGCAAATGCAAGAACTATCGCTGCACAGTTAAAAGCATCCGGCATAACTATCTTTGTCATCGGTCTGAACGGCAGAGACGGTATCGATGTGAGCCTTATTGAAGACGTGGCTTCCTCGCCTTCTGCTTCCTTTGCGTATATTACTCCCGACGGAACCCAGATCGCAGACATCTTCGGCACTCTTACCGAAAATATAGCAAGAGACGGTGCAACAAATATTACTATCACCGATACGGTATCCCCCTGCTTCAGGATCACAAGCACATCCATGCCGACACAGGGTCAGGCAAGTCTGATTGACAACAACACTGTACAATGGACGATCGAAGATCTTGGCAATGATGCCATTGAAGGCGTCGAACTGACATTTACAGTAGAGCATCTCGGCACCTGCGCAGGAACGGTAGAGCCTAACCAGTCCACAGTATACACCGACACAGAGGGCAGCGTTGTAGACTTCCCCTCTCCCACACTTTCTGTGGACTGCCCCGAGGTCATTGCCGAGGGCTGTCCCGAGCCTATCCCTCTCAGCGTAAGCGGCTGTGAGGACGTTGTCACACTGGACGCAGGAAATCTTGTGATAGATACTGCCGGCACCATCGCATCCCTTGACGTTACGCTCCAGAATGTATGTCCCGGCAAGCGTGTAGCTCTTGCCGCTATCCTCACAGAGACAGACGCAGAGGGCATAGAGTACAACCGCGGAATGAAGACCATGGTCATCCCTGCTCACACAAGGGAGTTCTGCACTGACGTAACAGTACGCTGCATCAAGTTCGTTCTTCCTGCAAGCCTGAGTGTTGCCGAGGACGACGCTCCATGTGCAGTGCGCAATTTCAACGCAAGATTTATTGCAAACTATATCGACAGCGGCTTCGCCTGCTGCCCCGACCAAGGCTGAGCCCTGGACGATTATCTACCCCCACCGTTAAAAATACCAAACAGTTTATTTTGTTTAGCCCCCTATCAAGGGGGCAGCAGAGATAAGCTGTAAAATATAAAATAAGAACGGCTGTGTATTACGCGCAGCCGTTCGATCTTTTTGATCTATACTTAAACCATTGATCGTCACCGTCATTCAAAAAGTTTAAAATTAAAGCTTTCTGATAAAGGTTTGTCTTTGTGCCGTTTTACGTACTCATCATATACCGCAGCTCCCCATTCGTACACTTTTTTATGTACAGCTTCGTCAAAGGTATGTATTTCCCAAAAATAATCCACTAAACTTGTCCACCATGTATCAACTCTTATGCCCTCCTTGACAAAGGAGCCGCTCATATCCTCCAATCCTCCGAAGGGTCCGCATTCTTCAGGATCTAAAACGTCCGGTATTATTTCTGAAAATGCAATAAAGTCTTTGAAGTTATCATAGATCAATTCTGTAAAACCAATACAATACACGTCATCGTGCCACATGTGTCCAACAACGTTTTTATGAGTTCTGTTGATTTTGCTTTCGTCTGTCATTTATATCGCCGCCTTTCTGCAAATAAAATTATCATTCCCTGATTTTCCGTTTGATCTCCTCAAATTCTATCGGAGTATATCCTATCCTTTCTATACTCACACAAAAGCTCTGTTCCGAAACGGTCTTGTAAATGGGATTTGCATGAACGTGACCGAAAATATTCGCATAGGGCATATTTTTATTCACGTAAAGCGGCTCATGGGACAATATCCAGAAGCCTTCGTAAATTACAGGATAGCGGCTGACTCCCTCAAATCCCCACTCATAATACTGCCGCTCATTTAGTGTATCGTGGTTTCCAATAACGAGAAATTTATGACCGTTAAGACTGCGGCATATTTCCAAACTTTTTTCGGGAGGATATGCCGAAAAATCTCCCAACAGAAAAACGCTGTCGTCCATGGAAACAGTCCTGTTCCAGTTTTCAGTCAGCACCCTGTCCATTTCATCGGTATCCGCAAAGGGTCTGTTTTCATACTTGATTATTGCACCATCGCCAAAATGAGTATCGGCAGCGAAGAATACTTTTCCCGTCATATTGCCTCCTTATGGTTCAGTTAATATCATCTGCTGCTAAAATAATTATATTACCATATCTCATTAATGTCAAGAAAAAAGCTCCGTCTTGTAAAAAATCCTCCCAAATTTATTTAGAATTTTGTGCAAAATTTGTTTGATTAATTTTCCCGAAAGAGGTATAATATTATTGCAAAATATGTATCAAACCGAAAGGGGACAGACTTTTGATAACTGATCTGACCAAAGGAAAACCCTCTTCTCTTTTGTGGCGGTTCACTCTGCCGCTGCTTATAAGCATAATCTTTCAGCAGATGTACAATATCTGCGACAGTGTTATCGCAGGAAATTTTGCAGGAGCCACTCCCGCAGAGGGGGAGCTTGCACTTGCGGCTGTTGGAGCCTCCTATCCCGTCACCATGCTTTTTATCCAGATAGCCAACGGCATAAATTCAGGCTGTGCAGTGGTCATCTCCCAGCTTTTCGGAGCAAAGGAATACGTCCGGATGAAAACGGCGGTGTCCACGTCACTTATAACCACAATAGTCCTTGCAGCTATCCTTACCGTGGCGGGACTTTTCTGCTGTGACCCCATAATGACCGCTCTCCACACCAAGGCGGAAATTTTTGACGCCTCTGCGCTGTATCTGCGCATCTACATAGGCGGACTTATCTTCCTTTTCTTATACAACGTCTGCACGGGAATTTTCACCGCTCTGGGAGATTCAAAGACCCCTCTCATTTTTCTTATCGCCTCGTCTATCGGAAACATAATTCTCGACCTTATCATGGTCATCCCCATGCAGATGGGCGTTGCCGGCGTTGCATGGGCGACCTTTATCGCTCAGGGGATATCCGCCGTCCTTGCGGCTGTCACCCTGTTTTTCAGACTGAAAAAAATAGAGATCCCTCACCGCAGTCCGATGTTTTCAAATCATATGCTCCGGACAATAAGCAGGATAGCAATACCGACAATATGTCAGCAGAGCTTTGTGTCTGTGGGAAATCTTCTTATACAGGGTCTTGTAAACGACATGGGACCCGCAATTCTTGCAGGATACTCGGCAGCCATAAAGCTCAACACATTTGCTGTAAATATCATGGCTTGCATTTCAAACGGAGTAAGCTCCTTTGCCGCCCAGAACATCGGAGCGGCAAAGCCGGAGCGTATCCATGCAGGATATAAAGCAGGAGCAGTCTTTACTCTCATATGCCTGATTCCATTCTGGATAGGGTACCTTGTTTTCGCAGACAGCATGATAGGACTTTTCTCAAAGGAGCCCTCCGCAGAAGCCCTGAACGCAGGAGCGTCACTTCTCAGAGCCTGCGCTCCATTTTATGCAGTTCTGGGGGTAAAGCTCCTTTCGGACGGCGTCCTCCGGGGCGGAGGAGCAATACGCTCCTTTATGGCGTCCACATTCAGCGACCTGCTCCTGCGGGTGGTGATCTCGTACATACTCGTCCCCTTTATGGGGTTTGCCGCTTTCCTCTGGGCGTGGCCCATCGGCTGGACGCTTTCGGCAGGACTTGCAGCCTTCTTCTATTTCAGAGGGAACTGGAGGAATGCAAGCTTTAAGATCGGATAAAAATTTTATAACGTTGCCGAGCCTCAAACTTACAAGTTAACTCAAAACAAAGCAACGGTAAGGGTAAAGGCTCAGCCTTTTGAAAGGAATGTCATATTATGATAATAGATGCACACGCTCATATATACCCCGCAAAGATCGCGGCAAAAGCAGTCGCCGGAGTCGGCGAATTTTACAGCGGACTTGAAATGCACCTTGACGGCACGGTAGAGACACTGATAAAAACCGGAGCCGATGCAGGGATAGAAAAATTCATAGTCCAGTCTGTTGCAACCAGTCCCGCACAGGTGGAGAGCATAAATAATTTTATTGCAGGAAGCGTACAGGAATATCCGGACAAGCTCATCGGATTCGCAGCCATCCATCCCGACTATGAGGATATAGAAAAAGAGATGGACAGGGCAATTTCCCTCGGACTTAAGGGAGTAAAGATACACCCGGACTTCCAGAAGTTCAATATCGACGACAAAAACGCCATGAGGATATACGAGGTCATTGAGGGCAGACTTCCCATACTTATCCATATGGGGGACACCCGTACCGATTACTCCAAGCCGCGGCGTCTTATCAAGGTGCTGGACGCTTTCCCGAAGCTTGATGTCATAGGCGCACATTTCGGAGGATGGTCAGAATGGGACAGCGCCGCAGAGATCCTGGGCGGCAGACGCTTATGGGTGGACACATCAAGCTCTCTTTACTCCATGACACCTGAGCACGCCCGTGAGCTTATTGACAAATACGGCGTGGAGAATGTACTTTTCGGAACGGACTATCCCATGTGGACAGCAAAGGACGAGCTTGAAATGTTTGACCGCATCCCCCTCACCCAAGAAGAAAGAGAAATGATACTCTATAAAAATGCAGAGCGTCTTATACAAAAAAACGGAGTCTAAAAGACTCCGTTTTTTTGTCCGGAAAAATTTTTAAAACCCGTTGAAAAAATTTCCCGTATGTGATATAATGATAATGAGAAAATTTGTGCATTATTTTTTGCGAAAGAGGACATCACTATGAGAAAATATTTCGGAGACTATATAAAAGCCATGCTTGCCGCGCTGGAAAGCGGGGACTCTGATTTTCAGGAACTGAAAAAAGAGATACTCGTCAAGATACAGTTCATGCAGCATGAAAGACTTATACATTTTCTCGTTACCATGATGTTTGCCCTGCTTATGATGATCTGCTTTGCTGCATTTCTGCTGTCCGAAAATCTCGGTATGCTTGCAGCGGCGGGACTTATGCTTGTACTGCTGATACCATATATAGGTCACTACTATTTCCTTGAAAACGGTGTCCAGAAGCTGTACTATATTTACGATAAAATTTGCGAAAAGATCAAGTAAAAGGCAATACCGCACGAAGATTGTGCGTAAGGCGCGCAGTCAGATTTTTCGTCAGATTGTCTTAAAACGACGCAGGCATACTTTATGTATGTCAAGGAGTTTTGGGGCAAGATGACGGAAAAGATGCAAGCGGATTGCGTGCAAAGGCGACAGCCGTGCTTTGTGCGGTGTTGCCTCAAGGAGGCTGCTATGAATATAACACCTGAAATAGTTCGGGAGGTCATTGAAAATAAAGACATCTTTGTCGAGTTCCAGCCTATCTATTCCCTGAACACCAAAAAGACTATCGGCATCGAAGCACTTGCCAGAGGCGACTACAAAGGCGAGGTAGTGTCCCCCTATTTCCTTTTCAACTATGCAAAGGAAAATGACAGTATCCTCTCCATTGACAGGCTCTGCCGCGAAAAGGCAATGGCCGCATTTGCAGAGGAAAAGTCCGCTCCCATGCTCTTTATAAATTTCGAGACCTCTGTGCTCAACGATGTTGTCCCCGGCAACGGAGAGATACTGCGCACTGCAAAGGAGTACGGCATACCTACAGAAAATATCGTCATCGAGCTTAACGAGTCCCGTGTCAAGGACAGCTACCATCTTCTTATGTTCGTGGACTACTACCGCTCCAATGGATTTCTCATTGCTCTTGACAACGTTTCCGAGGGTCTTGAAACGCTGAACCGCATCATGCTGATAAATCCCGACATCATTAAAATAGACCGTGCCATCATCAGCAATATAGAGTCCAACACCTATAATCAGGAGGTGTTCAAGTCCATCATCAACACCGCTAAGCAGATCGGCGCAATGACCATTGCCGAGGGCGTGGAGACCGTGGACGAGGTAATAACCTGTATGCTTATGGGCGTGGACTATTTCCAGGGATTTTACTTCTCCCGTCCCGAGCAGTTCAATTACATATTCTCAAATGAAGCACGTCTCAAGCTGGAAGATGCGGCTCTGAAGCTGAACCTGAGCATAAAAAATAATCCCACGGCGGTCAACGTCCAGATAGAGACCTACAAGCGCATCATCTACGAGCTTGTAAATACTCTTGTCAATTCAGACCCTGCCGATTTTGACAAGACCCTTCTGAAATATACCCAGCAGCACCGTGAGCTTGAATGTATCTTCCTTATCGACGAAAAGGGCTTCCAGATAACCGACACCGTAATGGTGGAGGGCAGCGAGATACTGCCCGGATATCATCCCGCTCTCAAGGGCGTGAACCATGACATAAAAAATTATTTCTACGCCGTCAAGGAGCAGATCGAGGATCCCTTTATTTCCGGATGGTACATATCCAGCGCCACGGGGAAAAGCTGCAAGACCATCTCTTCACACTTCTACACAAAGGACAACAGAATGATAGTTGTCTGCGCTGACCTTAAGAGACGTTAAAGAATATTATACCACACAGGAAGCTCGGAGCGGTATATGAGCCTGAGCTGGCGGCAGATATTTTCAAGCTCTGCGTCAAGCTCGTCATTTGCGGCGCTTATATAGGGGGACACCTTTGACACGGATGTACTCAGCGTGTAAAGCTTGTCGTCACGGACAAATACGCTCATGTTTTTCTCAAACCTGCTCCATTTTTCGGTAAGCCTTTCAGCGGCGGCGCTTGCTTTTGCAGTGTCGCCGTTTTCATTGTACACCGCTATCTCCTCGGTAATGGAGACAAGCTCCCTGTTCTCCCCATTTATTACCCATGCGGCAAAGGCGGAATAGCTCATTATCACGCCGATTATTACAAACGCAGTTATTACCCGGCTCATATTTATCCCTCGTTTCCCATAATAGAATAATTTTTATCCGCAGTGACGGTCATAAGGAACACGCTCTTTATGTCCGTCTTTTCTCTTTTAAGAGTATTTTCTATCCACTCATTTGTTATGCCGATGCGCTCCATGGCTTCAGGGATGCACTCTCCGTCTGCAATGACTACCTCCGGCGGGTCGGTGTCCTTGCCTTTAAGCTCCATGTCGCTGTTGGTGACGTTCCTGTCTGCAAATTTCTGATACACCGACAGTGTTCCCGTTGTCTCCACCACCGCAAACTGTACTTCGCTTATATCAAATATGCCCTGCCCTCTCAGGCTTGCAATAAGGTCGTCCACTGTAAAGCGGATGGCTTTCATTTTTTTCCGGTCAGGCTTTCCGTCACTGACTATTATGACAGGCTTTCCGCACATGATCTTTCTTATAAGACGGCTTTTCATTCCAAGCCATGACATTATAACATCCAGACTTGCCAGTGTCAGTATGGGGATTATTCCTGTAAGAAGCGGCATTCCCGTATCCTCCACAGGCAGTGTGGCGATGTTGGAGATCAGTATGGTGATAGCCAGCTCCGATGGCTGAAGCTCCCCTATCTGACGCTTTCCCATCAGTCTTACAGTAAAAATAAGCAGTATATAAAGTATCACTGCACGAACAAATACAACAGCCATAAAATTCTCCTCACCGACAAAATTTACTTAATGTAGTGTTTGCCGAAGTCTATGAAAAATCCCATGTATTTTTTTACATAGAACGGAAATAATACCCTGCAAAGGAGAATTTTATTATGACTACCCCCAATATGTATGAATTTGATAAAATACCACTTGTAAAATCATTAAAAGAAAATACTGAAAGTATTGAAAGGATACTTGGGAAAACCTCCGACCTGCTGTCCAACCCATTCAGGATAGGAGACATCTCCTGCTGTCTTTTCTGCTTTGAGGGGATGATCTCCACCCAGACCATCACAAATCTGCTGCTTGTGCCATTGACAGAGCTGTCTGATAAAAAGATCCCCTCCCCTCAGAAATTATTTGACCACATAAAGGACAATATGCTCCTTACCACCGACAGAGGTATGCCTACCGAATACGGAGACCTTATCCTGCGTCTTATGAGCGGCTTTGCAATACTTCTCATAGACGGCATGGACACCGCCTTTGCATTCGGAGTTCAGGGCTACGAGACCCGCAGCATCAACGAACCCTCCTCTGAGGGAAATATCCGGGGCTCCCACGAGGGCTTTGTGGAAACGGTACGGACAAGTATGTCCCTTGTCAGACGCAGGATAAAATCCCCCCTGCTCAGATTTGAGCTTTTCTCTGTCACGAAAACAAGTCATGTGGACGTGATACTTGCCTACATGGCGGACAGGGTCCCCATGAAACTGGTGAAGCGTCTGCGGAAACGTCTGGAGGAGCTGCCTCTTGAAACTATCCTTGGCAGCGGATATGCAGCGCCATTCCTTGACGATGTGAAGCCCACTCTCTTTTCGGGAGTGTCCGTCACCGAGCGTCCCGACGTATTCTGCGCAAAAATACTGGAGGGCAGAGTGGGTCTTCTCATTGAGGGCACCCCATTTGCATTGGTGATACCCTCCCTGTTCATCGAAAATTTCCAGACCCTTGACGACTACAATTTCAGACCCTTCTATGCTTTCATGATACGGTGGATACGGTACCTTGCATTCTTTCTGGCGGTGTTCCTGCCTGCGGTGTATGTTGCAATGGTGACCTTCCATCCGGAGCTTTTCAATCATGCTTTGCTGGTGACTCTTGCCGCAGCCGAGCAGACCGCTCCCCTGCCTCTTGCGGTGGAGGCGGTAATAGTGCTGCTTTTCTATGAAATAATACGTGAGGCGGGAGTCAGACTCCCCAAAAGCGTAGGCGGAGCGGTGTCAATAGTGGGCGGTCTCATAATCGGAGACGCGGCAGTCTCTGCGGGGATAATCTCAAACCCACTGCTCCTTGCCTGTGCCATCTCCGTTACTGCATCATTTGTGATACCTGCTCTCGACCAGCCTGTCACCGTCCTGAGATTTATCGCCGTTATTATGGGAGGCATATGCGGACTGTACGGCATATCTCTTCTTGCGGCGGTAATGCTTGTGAACATCTGCTCACTGGAAAATCAGGGAGTGCCTGTAATGTCCCCCATTTCGCCCTTTACTCCCAAAGCTATGAGGGATGTCCTCATACGCATCGGCTTCAAGAAAATGGCAAAGGGACAGGCGACCGTAGAAAAGCTTCACGGAGCCAATATGAATCAGGGAGGTGACGAGCCCGGTGGAAGATAAAAAAATGATAGGCTGGGGACAGCTCCTGCTGCTGCTTTTCATGTGCAGGGTCTTTACCCTTATGACCTTTGTCCCCTTTGCAGACAGCAGGGATACCCTGACTGTCCGTATTGCTGCCTCTGCCATAGGAGCGGTGATACAGGGTATGATTCTGATACCCATTGTGCTGCTGAAAGAGAGCGTCACGGGACTGACCTTAGAAAAAAACAAGCCCGCAGGTATTATTCTTGCGGTGCTGTATCTGATATTCTTTTTCTTTTATACTGCCGGAAGCCTTATAGATTTCCGCGAATTTCTCGGCACCCGTTTTTTCCCGGCTGCGGAAGGAGCAGCAAATTCGGGAAGCATTCTCTGGATAGGCGTGCTTCTGATCGTGGGGGTGTACTGCGGATGTCTCGGCATTGAAGCCCTTGGCAGGAGCGCTGTGCTGCTTTTCTGGTTCTTTATCGCTGCGCTGATAATCATGTGCATCTCCTCGGCAGAAAAATTCGACACTGCAAATCTCGATCTCAGGTTTACAAGCACGAACGGTCTTTTCTCCGCTGTCCTGAATGATCTTTCCCGCAACGGGGAGATATGCGCTCTTGCATTTCTTGCGGGCAATGTCCGTGACCGTCTGCGCTGCGGAGTATACGGTCTCCTTGCTTCAAAGCTTGCGCTTATCTCCTCCGTGACCCTGCTTATCACTGCGGTGCTGGGAAACTTCGCTTTCCTTACACAGTACCCCTTTTTAGCGGTGGGAGCATTCGGGGATGCCCGATTCATTCAGCGGGGAGACGCTCTCTACCTTATCGTATGGACCATTACAGCTATAATAAACATCGCCCTGTTTCTCCACATTTCCGCAGGACTCATCGGGGAGGTCTTTCCGAAATGCAGGTTCCGCACCACTATTGCGGCAGCCATCGTCTTTGCCATGACCACCTGCTTTGCTCTTACGGGACTTTCCTTTACGGATGTGTATGACATAGTATGCTCGGGATGGTCTGTCATCCTGCTGGCTGGAATCATCCCGCTTATAGTTCTTGCAGCGAGGGGAGGCAAAAAGAAAAATGCGTAGAATTTTAACAGTGTTGTGTCTCATGACCTCAATGCTTCTGACAGGCTGCTTCGGTGGAATGGAGGTCAACGACCGCGCATTCGTCCAGCTTATGGGGCTTGACCGTAGGGACGGCATTTATTATGTGACCCTCCAGATCTACAAATCGGAAAGCGGAACTGCAGACCCGGACCTGAGCAAGGCAAACAGCATAACAGTCCCGGGAAAGGGAGCAGCCATCAAGGATGCTCTTGCAGAAGCAGAGCTTTCTGTGGGGAAGCGTCTTTTCCTCGGTCATATCAAGCTGATAATTATAGGGGACGGCATAAAAGCTCCCGATCTTTCAATTTTTGTTGACAGCAGCGTTTCTCCTGCCTGTCCCGTGGCTTATTCGGAGGATCCTGCTGCCGTTGCAGGCGTGCTTTTTGAGGAGGGGGCATTTTCTGCGGAACAGCTTCTCCGTCTGATGGACATAAACGCCGAACGGGGAAAAACCATATACACCTCCATTGCAGCTGTGGTATCCGCTGCAGAAGGCTGCAGCGTTCCGCTTCCCTGTATAAATGCTGAGGAGGACACTGTCGTCTTTGACGGCATCACATTCATAGGTGAAGAGACTGACGTCCCTCCTCCTGCATAAAAATGACTGCCCTTTCCGCATCAAAAAACTGCCGCCCCTTTTCAAATCCGGGACGGCAGTCATTGTTTTTTCTGTTATTTACGGAAATACCTGACCGTCAGGATACTTCTTAAGAGGATGACATCCTACCGGTGTTCCTCCCGAATGGAGCCGCGCCTTTACCTGTGCTTCGTCCAGCTGTTCTACATCACCTGGAGCAATAGGCTCTTCGCTCCACCATGTGTAGAGACAGCCTGTTCCCTCCGTATTGGTCACAAAAGCAAAATATCCTTTGAAATTATCGCCCAGATAATCGGTAAGGTCACAGTCAGCGCCTCCGCCGTCGGGATGACCGATGCCATTATCGACCCCCGTATAAATGCAGTCAGGCACTACCCCCTGCGAAGCTGCATTATTAGTGTCGGTAATTGCAAGCTGCGCAGCACTGTATATACTTCTGGCATTTGAATTCAATCTTCTCATTCTGGCGTTTCTTACATATCCAAGCATAGAAGGTATGAGAATTGCGGCAAGAGCGCCAATAATAGCAATAACTACGATCAGTTCAATAAGTGTAAAACCTTTTGTCTTCATATTATCACACTCCCCCACAAAATATAATTATTGCATATTTTACCCTATAATTATTATACTAACCCCTCATGCAAATGTCAATAGTATCTCCATAGATTTTCCAGGTCTGATTTTGTGCAAAAATTACAAAATCAGGCGGACAGATCCCACATATAACGCATTTCGGGATCAAGCTCATCATAGCTCCAAAGCCTTGCGGTATTTTCCCTGTCATCCGGGTCGTTGATATAAAAGCTGTCACCCTCGTATCCTCTGATAATAATTAAATGCGCTCCGAAGGTCTCACCGTCCATAGATGCAAGAAGAACGTGTCCGCTGTCAATAATGTCCTTCATAATTGTTATATCAGCGTGTGTTTCCTTCTGTCTGTTTTCATTAAAGAAAGAATATTCGGCGGCTTTCAGACCAATGATCTCCGCTGCCTCTGCTATCTTATCATTACTAAAGCCTCCGCCAAATATGGACATCGCATCCATACTGTCAGCAAGCAGCATAAACTTATAAGGATCCCAGTCTGTTTTCCCTGTAAGAGCGATATATGCCATAGTAAGTGCAACATAGCCGCATCCGCCGGTCCTTATTACGAACGAACCGTTAAAGGTCTGGTAAGCCCATCTGGGGTCGTCCATATAAAGAGCGGGGATGCGCCCGTCAAGCTCCTCGGCGGTATAGGACATGGTCTTGTAATCGTCCTTATGAAAAACATAATTATACACATAATCCAGATTAAGATCAGGATCTACCCTGAGCATATGGATAAGCTCTTCGGGATAAAGCTCTTCATTTTCTATTATATACTCTGCCCTCTCGTCCGTTTCGGCACGTACAGCTATGCTTCCCCACTTCTCATAGATCTGATTTTTCTTCTCAAAGGGAATAAGTATGATCATGACCGCAATTATAACTGCAAATGTTGATATAACAGCTATCGCCGTTTTTTTTGTACTATCCATAATGCTCCTCCGTTTAAAAATATTTCAGACACTTTAATATTATACCAGACAAACGCATTTTTGTCAATAAATCATGCCGCCCGACACCAATTATTCGTACCCATGCTTCTGCAGTGCGGACGCAAGATACAGGGACCCTGCTATTACCACCATCCCGTCCTTGCCTGCCAGAACAGCCGCCCTCGGGATAGCGTCCCGCAGGTTGGACACCTCTCCCTGAATGAACATTTCCGCAAGCTTGGGCGCAAAGACCGTCCGGGGCGCAAAGCCGTCCAGACACACCGCCGCGTCTATGTATCTGCTGATGTAGCCGATAGCAGTCTGCCAGTCCTTGTCCTCCATCATGCCGCATATCATTATTTTCGGAGCCTTGGGGACTGTCCTTATAAAATCCGCAAGGGCTCTCATGCCTCCGGGATTGTGGGCGCCGTCTATCATAACAAAGGGCTTGTCCTCACGGATGATCTGACAGCGGCTGGGCACTGCCGCTTCACTCACACCCTTATAGATATTTACATAGGAGACCTTGTTAAAGCCGTTCCTTTTGACGGTATACAGGGTCTCTATGGCTGTAAGGGCATTGTCTATCTGATGTCTGCCAAGCATGGAGGTCTTATAGGGAAAGCCCTTGTACATAAATTTATTTCCTGTATAGTCGCATTTTTCTATTTTCAGCTTGTCGGTGTTGGGAGTAACAAAGCGGCAATTGAACTGTATGGCAGTCCTGTACATAAGCGCGTGTACCTCCCGTTTCTGGGACGGTGACAGCACCACGGGACATTCCTGCTTGATGATGCCTGCCTTCTGTCTTGCGATCTTTTCGATGGTGTCCCCTAAAATTGCGGTGTGGTCAAGGGAAATGGAAGTTATGACCGACGCTCTGGGGTGTTCGATGATGTTTGTGCAGTCCAGCAGACCGCCCAGACCTGCCTCCAGAACGACGATGTCGCACTTGCGGTGGGCAAAATATATAAATGCGATGGCGGTGGTGATCTCAAACTGTGAGCAGTCGGTGCAGAGGTCGTCTATAATAGGCTTCAGCCATGTGACTATGTCCGCAAGGTCGTTGTCGGGGATATTCACTCCGTCGATGCGGATGCGGTCGTTGTAGACCTTTATGTATGGGGAGGTAAACTCGCCTGTGCGGTATCCTGCCGCGGTGAGGGCGCCTGCGACCATGCGGGTCACGGAGCCCTTGCCGTTTGTCCCTGCAACGTGGATAAACTCCAGCTCCCTCTGAGGGTCGCCCAGAGCCCTCATTATACGGGCGAACCGCAGAAGGTTATTTACCGGCTTTCCAAGCTTTGAAAAGCTGTTTATATAATTCATAGCCTCATAGATATTCAATGGGATTCTTCCTTTCCATCAGAATGGGAAATTTTTGTTGACAAATGTCGGAAAATGCGGTAAAATAAAGATAAGGACACATCAATAAAACGGTAGGCGGTCAAATCTTCCCTCGGAAACGGGGGTGAGCTTT
>JAFLUI010000001.1 GCA_022508825.1 Oscillospiraceae bacterium | reverse complement strand
TGGCGGAGAAGGAGGGATTCGAACCCTCGATGAGCTATCAACCCATACACGAGTTCCAGTCGTGCGCCATAAACCGGGCTAGGCGACTTCTCCATTATCAAAGCCATCACCAACGACTTAATTATTATAACAGCTTTTTTCTGTCTTGTCAAGGGTTTTTTCAAAAAAATTTGGTATTTTATAATAAAAAATAAAATATAACATAATACCACTTGAAATTTTTCCTGAATTATGTATAATTAAATATAGTTATGCGTTTAAGCTTTAAGCGAAAGGATTGATGTAAAATGGCAGAGAAAAAATTTACCATTGAACTTAAAAGAATTATTGAGGAATTTCACCTTGAAACTGTTTACCTGCCCGAGGATTCTTCAAAGCTGCTGATAACCGAGAATGACGTAAACCGTCCGGGTCTCCAGCTTATGGGATTTTATGAATATTTTGACAATGAGCGTGTCCAGATACTTGGCAAGATGGAGTTTGCCTATCTTGCCACCATTGACGAGCAGACCCGCTATGAGCGTCTTGAAATGCTTTTCGCTCAGCATATACCGGCTCTTATCATTACAAGAGAGCTTCCGTATTTCCCCGAAATGGTGGAGATCGCCGAAAAGCATGGAGTCCCTCTGCTTCGTAACAAGGACAGTACCTCCAGCTTTATTGCGGCTCTGATAGCCTTCCTGAATCTGCATCTTGCTCCCAGAATTACCCGTCACGGCGTTCTCATTGAGGTATACGGCGAGGGTATGCTTATCCTTGGCGAAAGCGGTGTCGGTAAGAGCGAGACCGCTGTGGAGCTTATCAAGCGGGGACACCGTCTTGTTGCGGACGACGCAGTGGAGATCAGACGTGTTTCCAACATCAGTCTTGTTGGTTCGTCCCCTGAGAATATCCGTCACTTTCTGGAGATTCGCGGCATAGGCATCATCAATGCCCGCCGTCTGTTCGGTATGGGCGCTATCAAGGTGACAGAGAAGATCGACATGATCGTGGAGCTGGAGCCCTGGGACAGCGAAAAGGTATATGACAGAATGGGCGTGGACAGCGAATATACATCGATTCTTGGAGTAAAGGTCCCTTGTGCGACCATTCCTGTCAAGCCCGGACGAAATCTGGCTGTTATCCTTGAAGTCGCGGCTATGAACAACCGTCAGAAGAAGATGGGCTATAATGCAGGACAGGAGCTTCTTGACAATCTGGGTCTTGATATGGACCGCAAGGAAACCATCAAAAAATGGGATATTTATTGATGGGAGGGTCAGGTCTTGAAGATCATTGCAGATACACACACTCACACTGTGGCATCGACGCACGCCTATTCAACCGTGCTGGAGATGGCTCAGTACGCCCAGAAGGCGGGCATGACCGCTCTTGCTATAACCGACCACACTCCTGCCTCTATTGACGGACCTCATGTGTGGCATTTCCATAACCTGAAAAAAGCTCTCCCCAGAGAGCTTTTTGGCGTAAAGATGATATTTGGGGCGGAGTCAAGCATTACCGACTACGATGGCACTATAGATTTTCCCGAGGAGGAGTGCAGGTCTCTGGACTGGATAATCGCGTCTATCCACAGGAGCCATCTTAAGAAGTCATCGAAGAAGGACATTACCCGTCTTTATCTTGGAGTGGCGGAAAATCCCTATGTGGACGTTATCGGTCACTGCGCTACCGTGGGATACGAGTTTGACTACGAAAAGTGTCTGAAAAAATTCAAGGAATGTGAAAAGCTGGTGGAGATAAACGAAAGCTCCATTATGTGGAAAAACACCTCAGAGAACTACAAAGAGGTCATAAGGATATGCAGGAAATATGAGATACCTGTTGTGGTGAACTCGGACGCTCATTTCTGCACTCTGGTAGGAAAATTTGATATTGCTCTTTCTATGTTAAAGGAGCAGGATTTTCCCGAAAAACTGGTGGTCAACGCTGACTGGGAAAGATTAAAGGAATTTATTACTGCAAAAAGGGGCAATATTTTTCTTGCCGACGACATAAAATGTATATAAGATATTTCGCAGGAAATGAGGAAGAGTTATGACAGATCAGCAGATAAGCCGTATTGCAGAAGAGGCCGGGGCTTTGGACTGCATTGTTGAGAAGGACGCTGTACTTAAGGATCACACCACATTTAAAATAGGCGGAAGGTGCAGTCTGCTGGTGAAGCTCAGGGGAGAGGAAAGCTTTCTGAAGCTGATACCTCTTGCGGAGCAGCTTGGGGTCACATATTATATTTTCGGAAAAGGCTCTAACCTGATAGTTGATTCGGACGGGATAGAGGGCGTGGTTTTTGTTTCCGGAAAGGACTTTTCGGAGATAATCCGAAAAGATGATGAGGCTCTGATATGCACTGCAGGGACCCCTCTTTCTCAGATATGCGGTGCCGCTCTTGAATACGGTCTTACCGGACTGGAATTTGCCTATGGCATCCCCGGAACTCTTGGGGGAGCAGTATTCATGAATGCAGGGGCTTATGGCGGAGAAATGAAAGACGTTGTGGTCTCCGTCAGGGCTATGGACAGAACAGGCAGGGTAATAGAATATTCTGCTGATGAGCTTGATTTTTCCTACCGTCACAGCAGGTTTTCCGAAAGCGGGGAGATAGTCCTTTCTGCGGAGATCCGTCTCCGGAAGGGGGACAAAGCGGCTATAAGGGAGAAAATGGACGAGCTCATGGAGAAGCGCCGCTCCAAGCAGCCGCTGGAGTATCCAAGCGCGGGGAGTACCTTCAAGCGTCCTGAGGGAAGCTATGCGTCCCTGCTTATTGAGCAGTGCGGTCTGAAGGGCGTCCATGTGGGAGATGCGGAGGTAAGCGTCAAGCACAGCGGATTTATCATAAACAAGGGAAATGCTGATTTCTCACAGCTTATGGAGCTTATCGGCATTGTAAAGGACACTGTCAAGGAAAAAACGGGGTATCAGCTTGAATGTGAGCCTCTTATTATTTCCGACAAGGAAGAATACAAGGCAGAGAGGAAGGGTACAGAATGAAATTTTTGATAGTAACAGGAATGTCCGGCTCGGGAAAGTCCGGAGCTGTGAATATTCTGGAAGATATAGGCTATTACTGTATAGACAATATCCCCCCTCAGCTTATCCCTAAGTTTGCGGAGATATGCGTAAACAACGGACAGATGAAAAAGGTCGCCATCGTCACCGACATAAGGGGCGGAGAGCTTTTTCTGGAGCTTGACGAGGGACTCAGCTATCTTAAAACCAATGACCTGGATACCTCCATACTCTTTCTGGACGCAAGCGATGATGTACTTATCAAAAGATACAAGGAGACACGCCGCAAGCACCCTCTTGACGAGCAGAGCCACGGCAGTCTGCAGACTGCTATAGACAGCGAGCGGAAGATACTTGCTTCTGTAAGGGAGTATGCGGATTATTACATTGACACCTCAGAGCTTTCCATGGGACAGCTCAAAGAGACGGTCTACTCGCTTTTCCTTGACAATCCAAACGAGTCTATGGTTGTAAAGGTGATGTCCTTCGGGTATAAGTACGGAGTTTCCAGAGAGGCAGACCTTGTTTTTGATGTCCGCTGTCTGCCTAATCCGTTCTATATTCCCGAGCTTAAGCATCATACCGGTCTTGAAAGCTGCGTGAGTGATTTTGTCATGAAATATGAGCAGTCACAGACACTGCTTTCCAAGCTTGAAGATATGCTGGACTTCCTCATCCCTCTCTATATCCATGAGGGGAAAAGTCAGCTTGTTATAGCCTTCGGCTGCACAGGAGGAAAGCACAGGAGCGTCACCTTTGCGGAGGCTGTTTATAAATATCTATCCGATAAGAAAATGAAGTGCCGCATCAGCCACAGGGATATAAACAAGGACAGGTAGCGGGCGGGGAAGCCCCCGCGGGCAGTTCATTAGTGATTATTCCCGATAAGGTAAAACACGACACGGTAACATAACGACTTCTATCAGTTAGGATTGGTACAATGTCATTTTCACACGATGTAAAGAAAGAGCTTTGCTCGGCGATAACAGACAAGGACAGAAAATACTGCTGTCTTTACGGTATGCTGCTGTTCTGCAGAAGCTTTTCCCCCGAATCCATAGTATTTCAGACGGAAAACGAGCAGGTCTCCGAGCTTTTCTGCAGGCTCATTGACGATGTTATAGGCGGCTCCGGAATAATTGAGACTTCCAGAACGGAAAAGAAGAACGGGGGAGCGCTGTACTCCCTCAGTGTGACCTCTGAGCATTACCGTGAGGAGATCATCTACAGATACAGGATATCCAGCAGGACGCTCATACACCGCATACAGAATGATATCATCGACAACAACAGCGTTTACGCTTTCATTGCAGGAGCGTTTCTTTCCTGCGGAAGCATCACCGAGCCCATGAAGGAGTACCATCTTGAATTTGCGGTGCCCTTTCCCGAGCTTGCAGAAGACCTTATGAAGCTGCTTTCTTCGGTTGGTATAAACGCAAAAAACGCCGAGAGAAAAAACACCTATGTTATCTATCTTAAGGGCAGCGAGGCTATTGAAGACCTGCTTACTCTTATGGGAGCCACAATGAGCAGCATTGAGCTTATGAACGTAAAAATATTCAAGGACGTCCGCAACAAGGCAAACCGCATCGCAAACTGCGATGCTGCCAATATTGAGCGGACTCTTCGGGCTTCCGAAAAGCAGATAGCGGACATTGAGTATATAATGGAAACAGAGGGTCTGGACAGTCTTACTCCCGAGCTTAAAAACATGGCAGAGGTGCGTCTTGAAAATCCGGATGTCTCCCTGAAAGAGCTTGGGGAAATGCTGGACAAGCCTGTGGGACGCTCCGGTGCTAATCACAGACTGAAAAAGCTGTCTGAGATAGCAGAGCAGCTCAGAGAGTCACGCGGAAATCAGTAGGGATGGTGAAAAAATGTCGTTTGTCCATTTACATCTTCATAGTGAATACAGTCTGCTGGACGGCGCCTGCCGCATAAAGCAGCTTGTTTCCCGTGCAAAGGAGCTGGGACAGTCTGCTGTTGCTGTTACAGACCACGGCAATATGTATGCTGCAGTGGAGTTCTACAAGGAGGCTGTGGCTCAGGGAATAAAGCCGATAATCGGATGCGAGGTATATGTGGCTCCAAGGACAAGATTTGATAAAGTAAACGGATATGATAACAAGCCGTATCATCTGGTGCTCCTGTGCAAAAATAACGAGGGGTATCAGAATCTGATAAAGCTTGTTTCCTATGGATATACAGAGGGCTTTTACAGCAAGCCGAGAGTGGATATGGAGCTTCTGGAAAAATACCATGAGGGCATCATCGCTCTTTCAGGCTGTCTTGCGGGAGAGATACCTCGGAAGCTTGTAAACGGAGATTACGAGGACGCAAAGGCTGTCGCTTTAAAATACCGTGAAATTTTCGGCGAGGAAAACTACTACATTGAGATACAGGACCACGGTATCCCGGACGAGGAAAGGATACTGCCTCTGCTGTACAGGCTGTCTGCTGAAACAGGTATACCGCTTGCAGCCACAAATGACGCTCACTATATACTGAAAGAGGATGCGGAAGTCCAGAGGGTTCTTATTGCCATTCAGACAAACACTGTTCTGGGACAGCCTAATCCTCTTAATTTCCCCACGGACGAGTTTTATATGAAATCCGAGGAGGAAATGCTGGAGCTTTTCGCAAATGTCCCCCATGCAGTGGAGAACACGGCAAAAATTGCTGATATGTGCGATGTCTCCTTTGAGTTCGGAAAGACGAAGCTTCCTAAGTTTACGGCGGATGGCGTCACGGACAATACAGAATACTTCCGTCAGCTTTGCTATGAGGGAATGAAAAAACGCTATGGGGAAAGTCCCGATAAAGCGGTCACCGAGCGTATGGAGTACGAACTAAGCGTTATAACAAAGATGGGGTATGTGGATTACTTCCTTATCGTGTGGGACTTTATCAGATACGCAAGGGAAAACGATATCCCCGTAGGTCCCGGGCGAGGCTCCGGAGCCGGCAGCATTGCTGCGTACTGTATCGGCATTACAGGCATAGACCCTATGAGATATAACCTGATCTTTGAAAGGTTCCTGAATCCTGACCGTATTTCAATGCCTGACTTTGACATAGACTTCTGTATCGTGGGTAGACCAAAAGTAATAGATTACGTTATAGGGAAATACGGCTCCGACCGTGTAGCTCAGATAATAACATTCGGTACGCTGGCTGCAAAGGGCGCAGTGCGTGATGTGGGACGCGTTATGGGACTTCAGATCAAGTCGGATAATGCTGCAAGGCTGATACCCTTCGGTCTTAATATTACACTGGACAGCGCTCTTAAGGAAAGTGACGACCTTGCTTCCTTGTATAAAAGCGATGCGGATGTGAAGCGTCTTATCGATACGGCGAGAAAAATAGAGGGTATGCCACGCCATGCTTCCACTCATGCGGCGGGAGTGGTAATATCGGACGCTCCTGTAAGCAATTATGTCCCTGTTCAGCTTAACGGGGATTCGGTGGTAACTCAGTACACAATGACCATACTGGAAAGTCTGGGACTTCTCAAAATGGACTTTCTGGGACTTCGCAACCTTACGGTCATTCGTGACGCTTCCGATCTTATAAGAAGCGATCACCCTGATTTTGATATCGAAAAAATACCTCTTGACGACCCTGCGGTCTATGAAATGATCTCTCAGGGAAAAACAGGGGGAGTGTTTCAGCTTGAAAGCGCGGGTATGCGGCAGACTCTTATGCGTCTTTGTCCCGAGTCCATAGAGGATATCATTGCGGTGATATCACTTTACCGTCCGGGACCTATGAACAGCATACCAAGGTATATCGAGTGCAGGCATGACCCGTCTAAGGTCACATACAAGCATCCCATATTAAAGGACATCCTTGATGTGACATACGGGTGTATCGTCTATCAGGAGCAGGTCATGGAGATATGCCGTAAAATGGCGGGGTACTCCTATGGTCAGGCAGACCTTGTCCGCAGAGCCATGGCTAAGAAAAAGCATGATGTTATGCTCAAGGAGAGGAGCGCATTTGTTGAGGGGGCTCTGAAAAACGGTGTCCCAAAGGAGATCGCAGATGATATCTTCGATGAGATGATAAGCTTTGCGTCCTATGCGTTCAATAAGTCCCATGCGGCGGCATATGCATATGTAGCCTATCAGACAGCGTACCTGAAATGTCATTATTTCAAGCAGTATATGGCGGCTCTTATGACAAGCGAGCTGAACAATACAGGAAAGCTTCTGGAATTTATTTCGGAGTGTTCAAAAAACGGAGTCAGGATATTGAATCCCGATGTGAATGAAAGCGATGCAGGTTTTGTCCCCGCAGAGCAGGGGATACGCTTTGCTCTGGCGGCGGTGAAGAACCTGGGATATAATTCCATACGTGATATTGTCAGAGAAAGAAATGAAAATGGCAGGTTCAGGTCTCTGGAAGACTTCTGCAGGAGGGTGAACGGCAAGGAAATAAACCGCAGATCTGCTGAAAGCCTTATCAAATGCGGAGCTTTCGACGGCTTTGGAATGAACAGACGGGAGCTGACGGAAAATTACGATCGTATTTTCAGTAATGCTCAGGCATATTCTGCGAGAAATATGGAGGGGCAGATGAGCTTTTTTGATATGTCCGATGATGAGACGGAAGGTCAGTCTGATATAAAGCATTTCCCCGACTATAGTCTTCTTGAAAAGCTTGAGATGGAAAAAGAGTTCATCGGTATGTATCTTTCGGGACACCCGCTGGAAAGCTATTCTCTTTACAGTGAACTCTGCAGGATGACACCGATAGCTCTCCTTTATGATGAGTCTGCAAGCATCAGGGACAATGCAGAGCTGTCCATGATGTGTATTTTGCAGGAGGTAAAGCATCACACACAGAAAAACGGTTCCAGGATGGCATTTGTAACTCTCGAGGATATGACAGGAGAGGTTGAGGGACTTGTTTTTGCCGATACATTTGCCGAGTCCCGCCATTTGCTTGTAAAGGGAAAGGCTGTACAGGTCTGCGCCAGACTTTCCGGCAGGGATGACGTCCCCAAAGTCATCCTGAACAGGATAACCGATGCGGAGGCTTTTGTCAGGGGCTGCAATAACAAGACACTTTATATAAGGTGTGCTTCCTCGGATAAAGATACTATTCAGTCGGCTGTGGATATATGTAAAAAATATCCCGGAAGCACAGGGGTAATATTTTACTTTGAAGACATGAAAAAAAAGCTTGCTCCTAAAAGTATCCCGGGAGTAAAGCTGTGCCGTGAGCTTGCGGATGAGCTTTATACGGCTGCCGGTGAGTTGAATGTGGCTCTGAAATAAGATCACAGCAAAAATATACCCTGAAACTATTGACAAAACAGAAAAAAAATAGTATAATTTAAGATGTATTATGTTGATTTTGCTATATTATTAAGTAATATAAAAAATCTGGAGGGAAAAAAGATGAAAAGAATAGGCGTATTGACCAGCGGCGGCGACGCTCCCGGCATGAACGCGGCAGTCAGGGCTGTTACCAGAGCTGCATTGAGCAAGGGCTATGAGGTGGTAGGTATCCAGAGAGGATACAATGGCTTGCTTAATGGAGAGACCATAAACCTGGGTGTTCGTGATGTTTCCAACATCATCCAGAGAGGCGGTACAACGCTTTATACCGCAAGATGTCTTGAGTTCAAGGAATGGGATTATGTACTTAAAGCCAAAGCACGCTGTGACGAGCTTAATCTGGTAGGCATAGTTGTTATCGGCGGCGACGGCTCCTTCAGAGGAGCGGCTGACCTTTCAAAGGCAGGTGTTCCCTGCATAGGTCTGCCCGGTACTATAGACAACGATATCTCATGTACCGAGTACACCATCGGTTATGATACGGCTATGAATACAGCAATGGAGATGATCGACAAGCTCCGTGACACTGCTATGTCCCACGACCGCTGCTCTGTTGTTGAGGTAATGGGCAGAAATGCAGGCTGGATCGCTCTTAATGTAGGTCTTGCTGTAGGCGCGATAGGAGTCATCACTCCTGAGGTGCCCTACAAGCTCGATGATATCATCGCTAAGATGGAAAATTCCAAGAAGACCATGAAGCAGCACTTTATCGTTGTTGTTTCCGAGGGTATAGGAAATTCCGAGGGCATTGCAAAGGAGATCAAGGAAAAGACCGGCATCGAGTCCAGAGCTACTATCCTTGGTCATGTTCAGAGAGGCGGAAATCCTACGCTCCGTGACAGAGTTGTTGCAAGTGAAATGGGCTATTATGCGGTAAATCTTCTTGATAAGGGCATAGGAAACCGTGTTGTGGCTATGCAGGATCATAAGATCGTGGACTTTGATATAAAAGAGGCTCTTGCAATGCAGAAGCCCTTTGACGAGAATCTTTATAAGATCGCTAACGAAATATCGTTCTGACAGAACAAATACGTATGGCATTTACAGAGTAGGCAAACGCGCGTATAGTGCTTGGCGGACGGGGAGTTGCCGCCTTGACGAAAAACACGGGTATCCGTGTTTGCGGTGCGTTTGCCGCATCCCGCTGAAATGGCATAACAGGAGCTTTTCATATCTCCCGATTATGCACTTTTAGCATAATTATGAGGAGGTATATTAATTATGAAAGGCTTTTTTTCCATGTTTAAGGATTCAGCTGCAGAGCTGAAAAATGTCCGCTGCATCACAACTGCCGGACTTCTTGTTGCTGTGTATATCGTGCTTGACATATTCTCGTTCAAAATAGGTGACGCAATTAAAATAAATTTTGATTTTATTGCAACGGCTGTAACAGGTATGCTGTTCGGACCTGTTCCTGCGGTGCTTGCGGCAGTCGCCGGTGATCTGGTAGGATGTATCCTTACAGGTAATTCTCCGCTGCCGCTGCTTTCCCTGCTTGAAGTGCTGAAAGGACTTCTTTATGGGATGATGCTTTATAAAAAAAGCGGTATGCGGCTTGTGACCTTTTCGATAATAGCAAGACTGATAGATTCATTGGTAATATGTCTTGTGCTTAATACAGCTGCACTTATGTATTACAATTACCTGTCGAGAACTTCGGAGCAGCTTTATATACGGTACGGAAAGATCGCGACAGAGCTGATATTCTTTATTCCGCTTATGATCTTCTTAATGCCTGCTGTATGTGAGGCATATGAAAGGACTTTCGGGCGCAGAAAACGCTCAGAGCAAAAAAATTAACTTGGAAAGGACTAATTTCCTATGGGACTTTTTGGTACTAATCCTCAAAAAATGAAACAGATAGAACTTCAGAACATTATTTTTGGTACAGAAGAAAAGAAGCTTATGGTTTCGCCAGAGTTTCTTGACAATATGTCAAAGGCATATGTTACTAAGAGAATGAAAGCTGTAAACAATATGGCTGAGACTCTGGTACGTACAAAAAGCCCGAGCAGATTCTTCAAGTGCTATGACTCTGTTATGAGTAATCTTGACGAGCTTATCAATATTGAAAAGCTTTATAATTTTAAAAAGCCTGTCCCTTCTGAGTTTAAAAAGACTATTGAGGAAAATAAGGACCACTACATTGAATGTATGATAAAGCGGCTCTGGAAGGCTGTAAATCAGAAAAGCACAGCAAAGGCAGGAGAAAAGAAGGATCTGCAGCTGTTCGGACCTGTTCTTACAGAGATTCTGGAATACCGTGACAAATACAATGATGTTATGCTTGATCTTATAGATCAGTTCTATGAGTCGGTATATGAGCATAGCTTTAGGATCAATCTTGACACAGATACTGATGTCAATGACCAGTCGGCCAACGTACCTGATATTGATGAGGAAGATTTTGGCGGACCGGAGGCTTTTGAAGATCCCGAAGATCTTGAAGTACCTCATTTTGATGATAACTCCGACGATGAATTTGTTCCTGAGGAATTTATGCGCATAGAAGATGACGAATAAGCAGATGGGGCAGCAGTCTACTGATTGCTTTGCAGCAGCTTATACATAAATTCTTTGGTAGATATTCCTGAGGGGCGATTGTACCTGTTGAGTATGAGACATTCGTCTGTATCGCTGCGTGAGATATAGTTCGGCTTCTCATAACAGGTTAGCAGAGCTTTGAAGCCCATATCTTCAAGGATAGCTGTACTTTCCGAAGAAATAAAACCGTAGGGATATGCAAATGTGACGGGAGTCACCCCGCTTTTTTCCCGCAGCATATCCTGAAGCATACCAATATCGCCGATGAGCGCCTGACGGTACTCCTCGGCGTTTTCATTGCTGAGGCGCTTGCATCCCCGTCTGCCGCTCATGGAGTGCATATCGTATGTATGACTGCCTATCTCAAAAAGACCGCTTTTGTCAAGCTCTGCGATCTCGTCCCATGTAAGATATGAATAGCCGGGATTGTGTTCGTCCTCCTCGGTGGACTGTTCGGTATATGCTCCGACAATGTTCATTACTGCCCTGATATTCTTTTCCTTCATATAGGGATAGGCATACTCCATGACATTGAAGTACCCGTCGTCAAAGGTGATGACTACAGGCTTTTCCGGCAGGGGAGCCCCTGTCTCGATATAGTCGATAATGTCACAGACAAATACCGATGTGTAGCCGTTTTCGGAAAGATACTCCATATCTGCCTTGAAAACATCGGGGCTTACAGTGTAATCTCCTGCCTTGTCAGGGTCTTTTAGCAGACGGTGGTACATGATGACGGGAACGAATATGCTTTCGTCCTCGGCGTTTACGCTTTCTGAGCGGTAGACAAATTTATTTACAGCAAAGCAGACTGCTATGGCAAAAACAATTGCAGCAGTCAGAAGTCCGGGGAAAATTTTCTTGACTCCAATACAAAAATACATACACTGCCTCCGATATATATAATGCAGATACACCATATATATGCGGCAGACAGTGTAAAAAGACGTGCTGTTATACTATCTCACTCTGATAAACATAGGCATTTTGGCATCGGGGGGAGACTGGGACACCGAGTTTATCTCAGCAGCAGAGCATTCGGGATCCTTTATCCTTTCCCGTTCGGCAAGAGTCTTCTTCAAAGCGGTACCCTCAAGAAAGCGGACATAGTCCTCGTGCTTTTTCATCAGCAGCTTCATCTTGCGGCGGCGCTCGACGCTGAGCTGGAAGCTCAGCTCCTGCTCCCGTCTTATCTCTCGTCTTATCTCCTGACGTCTTTGCCTGAGCTTCTCCTGGAATTTCTTGTGTTCTTTTTCCCAACGAATATCCTCAACGGTCTTTTCAAATGTATCCGTCTTTTTCTTGTCAGAAGCGGCAGCATTGATATCCGAAGCGGTTTTAGGGTTATATAAGGAAGCGGCAGTGTAATTGGTGTTATTTGTAAATAAACTTGTTTCCATAAATATCCTCCTGTCATGTATATGGAAAAATCCCCGACGCAAAGGGCAGCCTGCAGTCAGGCAGCCTTACGAGGGGGATTTTAAGTATCAGCTATGATTTCCTGCAGAAAAATTATTCAGCAGCAGGAGCGGATACGGGACATGCGTCTGCACAAGCGCCGCAGTCAACACATTTGCCTGCATCGATAACGTACTTGCCATCACCCTCGGAAATTGCGCTTGAGGGACATGCATCTGCGCAAGCGCCGCAGCTGATGCACTCATCGGAAATTTTGTATGCCATTGAAAAGCACCTCCAAAAATTATTTAGGAAAGACTTCCTATATCTATTTTACCATATTTTTTGAAAAAAGCAAGATGTATTTAAGAAATTTTATAAATTCTGATATTTTTTTGTGAAACACTTGAAATCCCGGCAGAAATATAGTATAATTACAAAGTAAGGTTTATTATTTGGTAGAGGCTTGATGCGGAGGGCTTGAAAATGTCGTTATTTCCTTGCTTTTATGCAGACCTTATATACTTTAACAGCCGCTGTTCAAGCACTGCTTTTCCTGCGGCGGGCTTCTCATATCAGAAAATAAGTGTATCCATTATAAAGCTGTGATGTATCTTCACAGCTTTTTTTAGTAATAAAAAATTCAGGTTGGAGGTATTTTATGTCAAAAAAGGTTGCTGTTATCATGGGGAGCGACAGTGATTTCCCCATTGTAAAGGACGCTGTCACCGAGCTTAAAAGCTATGGAGTGCCATATGAGGTACACGTTATGTCTGCTCACCGCACTCCCGAGCTTGCCGCGGAGTTTGCTTCAAATGCCGCTGCAAACGGTTTCGGTATCATCATATGCGCTGCGGGAATGGCGGCTCACCTTGCGGGTGTGATCGCGGGACACACTATCCTTCCTGTAATTGGTATTCCCATCAGATCCAGCTTTGACGGTCTGGATGCGCTTCTTGCTACAGTTCAGATGCCTTCAGGTATCCCTGTTGCTACTGTCGCAGTAAACGGAGCAAAGAACGCTGCTATACTGGCTGTCCAGATGCTTGCTATAAATGACGAGGGTCTTGCTGCAAAGCTTTCCGAGGCAAAGCAGAAGATGATCGAAGGAGTTAAGGAAAAGGACAGAAAGATGCAGGAGGCTGTTGCTGCACTGTAGACTCTCCGAGCCTGAAAGGGGAGGCGGCCGCTAAACCGGCAGTTGAGTTTGCGTCTGTTCTCGTTTCAAAGGTTATTGCGTACCGGCTTTACAAATGTTATGCTTTATTTGAAAGGCTGAGCCTTTACCCTTTCCGATGCATAATTTAACGGTAAAGGGCAGATACCACACGGCAGCAAGGTTATTCAGACTTTTGCTGTATGCTGAAAAAGGATGGTGCGCTATGGACGCTGTTGGAAAAAACATACTTAAAATGAGAAAGAGTCTGGGATATACCCAGGAGGAGCTTGCAAAGCTGCTTAATGTTTCGTTTCAGGCAGTCTCAAAGTGGGAGAACGGAGTATCTCTTCCCGATGTTGCTACACTTCCGCTGATCGCAAAGGCTCTTGGGTGCAGTATAGACTCGCTCCTTGGCTACGCGGCAGAGCAGAGGATCATCAACGATTATGAGAAAAGATATGATTCCGATGAGTATTACTGGGGAGTAAAGCCTTCCAATATGTGCTATGAGATCATGAAGCTGCTTCCTCCCATAAAGCCGCTAAGAGTCCTTGACATAGGCTGCGGAGAGGGCAAGGACGCTGTGTTCTTTGCAAAAAACGGGTACAGGGTCTCTGCTTTTGACATTGCTCAGAAGGGTATTGACAAGGCAAAAAAGCTTGCTGAAAAGAACCGGGTGGACGTAAACTTTTTCAAGGCGGATATCCTTGATTTCCGTCTGGAAAATGAATTTGACGTACTGTTCTGTTCGGGAGCCCTCCACTTTGTTCCTGATGATGTCAGAGGCGAGATATTTGAAAATTACAGGGAGCATACCTCTTCCGGAGGTATACACGCTATGAATGTGTTTGTAAAGAAGCCATTTATCCCGGATGCTCCCGATAAAGATCTGAACAGGAGCCTGAACAAATGCAGGTGGGTCTCCGGAGAGCTTTTCGGATATTACACCGACTGGCGGCTCCACAGCTGCAATGAAGTGATTTTCGACTGCATGAGCGGGGGAGTCCCTCATAAGCACTGCATGGATATTATGATAGCTGAAAAGGTTTGAGCTTATGGAAAATTTTCGCACAGAGGACGAAATGATGGACGCAATACTGGGGACAGCCCGTGAGGATGACCGTATACTTGCGGTGATGATGTCCGGGTCAAGGGCGAATCCCGATGCTCCCAAGGATATGTATATGGACTATGACATAGTGTATCTTGTAAAGGACGTAAAGCCGTTCTGGAACAACAGGGAGTGGCTTGAAGATAAATTCGGACGTATCGCTGTCATGCAGACTCCGGAAACATCAAGTATTTTCCCGCCTGATAATGACGGAAAATTTGTATTCCTGACTATTTTTGAGGACTATAACAGAATTGACCTGATGATTTCCGACAATGCGGACAGCATTATTGCCGATGTTTCAGGCGGAGAGCCTGCGGTGGTCCTGCTTGACAAGGGTGACTATCTTTCCGCTGTCAAGCCAAAGGACGGTTACTGGAATGTGACGCCTCCCGATGAAAAGAGGTTCAGGGATTGCTGCAACGAGTTCTGGTGGTGTCTCAATAATGCTGCAAAGGGCATTGCAAGGGACGAGCTTCCATATGCTATGGAGATGTTCAATCACTTTGTCCGGGATATGCTGAATATGATGACAGGCTGGTACATAGGAATGATAACAGATTTCAGCGTGTCGGCGGGCAAGATGGGAAAGTATTTCAAAAGACATCTGCCGGAAAAATATTATCGGATGTATAAGGCTACTTATTCGGACGGCAGCTATGAAAACCTGTGGGATGCGATCTTTACAGCCTGTGAGCTGTTCCGGTCGATGGCAGGGGAGATAGCCGTCAGGTTCGGATACACTTACAACAAGCAGGAGGACGAAAATATGATGGATTACATGAAATGGATAAAAGGGAGACCACATGAAAAGATATAATACAATATTATTTGACCTTGACGGAACGCTTACGGACTCCTCACCCGGGATACTGAACAGCGTGAAATACGCTCTGACGGAAATGGGCAGGGAGATACCGGACGAAAAGACTCTGGGCGAATTTCTGGGACCTCCGCTCACAGATTCCTTCACTAGGTTCTGCGGTATGACTGACGAGGAAGCAAGGGAAGCGGCAGGGCTTTACAGGAAAGTATATATGGACAAGAGTATAACTGAAAATTCCCTCTATGAGGGGATAGTTCAGACTCTGGAACGTCTTAAAAATGCAGGGAAGGTTCTTGCAGTGGCGACTACCAAGCCCATATTTCTGGCAGAGAGGATAGTGACACATTACGGGATAAGGGATTTTTTCATTGACGTATGCGGTTCAGCTCCCGATGGCTCAGGCGGCGACAAAGCCGGGGTCATAAGATCGGCGCTTAAGGTATGCGGAGAGCCAGATCTGAGTCAGGCTCTGATGATAGGGGACAGGTTTTACGACATCGAGGGTGCAAAGACAGTGGGTATTGACTCCGTTGGTGTTCTTTACGGCTACGGGAGCCGCTCTGAGCTTGAAAATGCGGGAGCGACATATATTGTGTCCGCCGCCGCTGAAATTGCAGAGTTTATTCTTTAAAACTAGACCGTTCATAATTATGTGCATAAGTACATTTGAAATAAATTATTTATTTTTAGGAGGAAGTTATCATGGAAAACATTGTTAAAGGTGAGCAGCTTTACGAGGGAAAGGCAAAAAAGGTCTATGCCACAAATAACCCCGATTATGTTATCGTTGACTACAAGGACGATGCAACTGCTTTCAACGGCGAAAAGAAAGGTACTATCCGCGGAAAGGGCGTTGTAAACAACAAGATGACCAACTATATGTTCGGTCTGCTTGAAAAGGAGGGTGTCCCCACTCATCTGGTGGAGGAGATAAACGAAAGAGAGACTGTTGTTAAAAAGGTGGAGATAGTTCCTCTGGAGGTCATCGTAAGAAACGTTGCGGCAGGCTCCTTCTCCAAGAAGCTGGGAATTGAGGAGGGTACTCCTCTTAAGCGTCCCACACTGGAATTCAGCTACAAGAATGACGATCTGGGCGATCCGTTCATCAACGATTACTATGCTCTTGGTCTGGGTCTTGCTACTCAGGAGGAGATAGACACCATCTCAAAGTATGCCTTCATGGTAAACGACTTTATGCTCAAGTTCTTCAAGGAGCATAATATCGACCTTATCGACTTCAAGATAGAGTTCGGACGCTTCCACGGACAGATCATCCTTGCTGACGAGATCTCGCCCGACACCTGCCGTTTTTGGGACAGCACCACTCATGAAAAGCTGGACAAGGACCGTTTCCGCAGAGACATGGGCGGCGTAGAGGAAGCTTATCAGGAAATGATGAAGAGAATATTCGGAGAATAAAGGCTCAGCTGTTAAGCTGATAATGATGTACAAGTTTTCTGACGTTACCGAGCCACAAACTCGCAAGTTATTTCGGAACGAAGTAACGGAAAGAGTAAGAAAGGAATTATTATATGGGCGGTTTTTTTGGAGCAGCATCATTGAATGACTGTATAAGCGATGTTTTTTTCGGCACTGACTATCATTCTCACCTCGGTACAAGACGAGGCGGCATGACATCCTATTCTCCCGAGCTGGGATTTCAGAGAAATATCCACAGTATTGAAAATTCACCATTCCGGACAAAGTTTGAAAAGGATATTGAAGCAATGCGGGGCAGCCTCTGTATCGGCTGCATAAGCGACACAGACCCCCAGCCTATACTTCTGCGCTCCAAGCTGGGACTTTATGCTGTCTGCACGATAGGAAAGATCAACAACTCCGCTGTACTGCGGAATGAGATCCTTGACAGCTGTTTTGCAAGCTTTGAGACCATGAGCAGCGGAAAGGTAAATTCAAGCGCTCTTGTTGGTGCGCTTATATCCCAGAAAGGATCCTTTGTGGAGGGTATACGCTACGCTCAGGAAAAGGTGGACGGTACACTGTCTTTGATTATACTCACCGAGGATGGTGTTATCGCTGCCAGAGACAAGCTTGGCAGACTTCCTATAATAATCGGAAAACGGGAGGACGGCTGGTGCTTTTCCTTTGAATCCTTTGCTTTTCAGAAGCTGGGATATGATACATACCGTGAGCTTATGCCCGGTGAGATAGTAAAAATAACTCCCACAAGCTGTGAAGTCCTTGACAAGGGCTATGAGGACATGAGTATCTGTACGTTTTTGTGGACCTATTACGGGTATCCTAACTCAGTCTATGAGGGTGTCACCGTTGAAACTATGCGTACACGAAACGGTGAGATAATGGCGGAGACTGACATCAAAAACGGCACTCTTCCCGATGTGGACTATGTATGCGGAGTCCCGGATTCAGGAGTGCCCCATGCAATAGGATACGCAAATAAAAGCGGTATCCCGTTTGCAAGACCGTTCATCAAGTACACTCCCACATGGCCAAGAAGCTTCATGCCTCAGAGTCAGGCTATGCGCAATAAGGTTGCGAAAATGAAGCAGATACCTGTTCAGGCGCTTATAAAAGGCAAGAAGCTGCTTTTCGTGGACGACAGTATCGTCCGGGGCACTCAGATGAGGGAGACCGTTGAGTTCCTTTATGAAAACGGAGCTAAGGAAGTACATATGCGTTCTGCCTGTCCGCCTATAATGTATGGGTGCAAGTATCTGAACTTTTCAAGAAGCACATCTGAGCTTGATCTTATCGCAAGAAAGATAATAGATGAATTTGAGGGCGAAGACGGAGTAAAATATATTAATGAATACAGCAGCGCGAACACTGAGCGGGGCAGAAGGCTGAGAGATGAGATCTGCAAAAGACTTAAGCTGACCTCCCTTGAATTCCAGTCATTGGAGGGAACGGTGGATGCGGTGGGTTTGCCTGCAGACAAGCTTTGCAGCTACTGCTGGAACGGAAAGGAATGAACCTGATGCTTAGCGGCATACATGAGGAATGCGGAGTATTCGCAGTGTACTCAAAGAATACTACAGACGTTGCAATGCTGACTTATATCGGTCTTTACGCTTTACAGCACAGAGGACAGGAATCCTGCGGTATCGTAGTAAACGACAGAGGCGTATTTGCTCACCACAAGGACTTGGGACTGGTGCATGAGGTCTTTGACAAGGACACCCTTGCAAAGCTTGGTGAGGGAAACATTGCCATAGGTCATGTGCGGTATTCCACCACGGGAAATTCCAACCGTTCAAACGCACAGCCATTGGTGGTGCGGCATATGAAGGGTCCCCTTGCTATTGCACACAACGGAAATCTTGTGAATGCAAGGGAGCTTCGTGAAGCATACGAGTTGAAAGGAGCCATCTTCCACAGCACTAACGATACAGAGGTGATTTCCTACGCCATCACGGGACAGCGTCTTGTGTGTCCTTCCATTGAGGAGGCGGTGGAAAAGGCTGTGGGAAAGCTCCGGGGAGCCTTCTCTATTGCGGTGATGTCTCCTAAAAAGCTTATTGCTGCAAGGGACCCCTTCGGCTTCAGACCCCTTTCTCTTGGAAAGCTGGGAGACGATACATACGTGGTTTCCTCCGAGACCTGTGCTTTCGACAGCATAGGAGCGGAATTTGTCCGGGATCTGCTTCCCGGGGAGATCATCGTAATTGACGAGAATGGTGTCCGTTCTATAAAAACCTACTGCGGAAAGGAAAAAAGCAGCTTCTGTGTTTTCGAGTACGTGTATTTTGCCCGTCCCGATTCTGTCATTGAGGGTGCAAGCGTCCACCATGCAAGGCTTCGTGCGGGAGAGTTCCTCTGGAAGGAGTATCCTGTAGAAGCAGACGTGGTGATAGGCGTCCCGGACAGCGGTCTTGATGCGGCTCTGGGACTTTCAAGAGCCTCGGGGATACCTTACGGAGTGGGATTCATAAAAAATCGTTATGTTGGCAGGACATTTATCCAGCCTTCACAGGCGGAGAGGACAAACTCCGTAAAGATAAAGCTTAATGTGGTAAATGACACTGTAAAGGGAAAGCGTGTCATTCTGGTGGACGACAGCATCGTCCGCGGAACTACCTCCAAGAGGATAGTAAACCTTATCCGTGAAGCAGGGGCAAAGGAGATTCATGTGAGAATATCATGTCCCCCCTTTACAAATCCATGCTTTTTCGGGACGGATATTGACAGCAAGGAAAATCTTATCGCCTGCAAGATGTCTATACCGGAGATCGCAAAGGAGATCGGAGCGGATTCTCTGGGGTACCTTAGCGTGGAGGGCGTCAACAAAATAGCGGGGGATGAAGCAAAATGCGGCTTCTGCGATGCCTGCTTTACGGGAAATTATCCATGTGCTGTCCCAAAGGAGATGCCAAAGGATAAATTTGAATTTAAAATTCAGAATTAAAAGGAATGATCATTATGAAGAGTTTTTCTGAAAGCTATAAAGAGGCAGGAGTTGACGTAACTGCCGGCTATAAGGCTGTGGAGCTTATGAAAGCCCATGTTGCCCGTACTATGACAAAGGGAGCGCTGTCCGGGATAGGCGGCTTCGGCGGTCTGTTTGAGCTTGACATGACAGGTATAAGCAAGCCTGTACTTGTTTCCGGAACAGACGGTGTGGGTACAAAAATAAAGCTTGCCTTTATTATGGATAAGCACAATACCGTAGGTATCGACTGCGTGGCAATGTGTGTCAACGACATAATATGCTGCGGTGCAAAGCCTCAGTTTTTCCTTGACTATATCGCCTGCGGAAAGAATATCCCCGAAAAGATAGCGGAGATAGTGTCAGGCGTTGCGGAGGGCTGCGTTCAGGCTGAGTGTGCTCTCATAGGCGGTGAGACTGCTGAGCATCCGGGTCTTATGCCTGACGATGAATACGATCTTGCGGGCTTCTCTGTGGGTATCGTTGACAAGGACAAGATAATAGACACCTCCTCTCAGAAGGCTGGGGATGTTATGATCGCAATAAAATCAAGCGGTGTCCACTCAAACGGCTTCTCCCTTATAAGAAAGGTATTCAATGTAAGTGAGCAGAATCTGGCAAGACACCAGTCCGATCTTGGCATGACATTGGGTGACTGTCTGCTGACTCCTACCAGGATTTATGTGAAAGCGGTAATGTCTCTTATGGACGCTGTAAAGGTAAAGTCCCTCAGCCACATTACAGGCGGCGGATTTTACGAAAATATCCCACGTTCTCTGCCGGACAGCATCGCTGCTAAAATTGCAAGAAGCGATGTTCAGGTGCTTCCCATCTTCGATCTTATTGCAGGGTCGGGCAAAATTCCCGAGAGGGATATGTTCAACACCTTTAATATGGGCGTGGGAATGTGCGCTGTTGTTGACAAGAACGATGCAGACAAGGCTGTTGCTGCCATCAAGGCTGCCGGCGAGGAAGCATATGTCCTGGGTGAGCTTGTAGAAAGCGATGAGGGAGTTATAATTGCAGAATAGGAGGAGCTTATGAAGAATATTGTTGTTCTTGTATCAGGCGGGGGAACCAATTTACAGGCTCTTATCGACGCTGAAAACAGAGGGGAGATAGTAGGCGGCAAGATCACCTGTGTTATATCCTCAAAGCCGGACGCCTATGCTATCAGACGGGCTGAATACAGCGGTATCCCTCACATAGTCATTGCAAGAGAGGATTACCCCGATGTCCATGGATTCAGCAAGGCTGTGCTTGATGCTCTTGACAAGGAAAGAGCAGACCTTGTGGTATACGCCGGATTTATGACTATTGTGGACGAAACTCTATGTCAGGCATATCCCAATAAGATGATAAACGTACATCCGTCACTTATCCCGTCCTTCTGCGGAAAGGGCTTTTACGGGCTCCATGTCCATGAAGCTGCTCTTGAAAAGGGCGTAAAGGTCACTGGAGCCACCGTCCATTTTGTTACAGAGGAATGCGACGGAGGACCTATAATCCTTCAGGAGGCTGTTCCTGTTCTGAATGGGGATACTCCCGAAATTCTCCAGCGGAGAGTCATGGAAAACGCTGAGTGGAAAATTCTCCCCAAGGCAGTATCTCTGTTCTGTCAGGATAAAATAAGAGTGGAGGATGGAATAGCCATAGTGACAGGGGAATGAGCTGTCAGAGGTATCTGACCTGAAAAGGGAGGAGTGTCAGTCATGAACGAGGAAAAATTCACGGGCAAGGCGGATGTGTACGATAAGTTCCGACCGTCCTATCCCAAAGAGCTTATCGACATCCTTTACGAAAAGACACAGGCTGAGACTGTTGCTGACATTGGCGCGGGGACGGGTATTTTTACGAAATGTCTTTCAGCTAAGCCCTGGAAGATAACCGCTGTGGAGCCTAACGGCGATATGCTGGAGGTACTGAAACAGAATGCTCCCTTCGCAGATATAGTAAATGCTTCCGCAGAAAATACGGGGATACCGTCGGGCACCGTAGATCTTGTTACGGCGGCGCAGGCGTTCCACTGGTTCGACAAGGAGAATTTTAAGATCGAGTGTCAAAGGATATTTACATCCAAGGGACACCTTGCGGTTGTGTGGAATAATCACGTTAAAAGTGATATTATGAGTGAGAGAAACAGAATTTTTGATAAATACTGCGGAATGAGCAACAGTGTGGCAGGCGGCGTTACGCAAGTGGATCTGAAAGCATATTTTTCCCGAATGGAAGTTTTTAATTTGAACAACAATATGAACATGACCGAGGAACAGTTTATCGGGTATTCACTTTCCCACTCATATGCATTAAAAGCTGATAACGAAAATTATGAGAAATTCGTTTATGAACTGAAAAATATGTTTGTGAAATTTCAGAAAAACGGCATGGTTGAAATACCTCAGGAAACCGAGTGCTTTTTGGGGCGATTCAATTAAATATTAGGAGGAATGATCAATGGTTACAAAAACTATCAAGGAAGAGCTTAACAGCATGGAGTACCACGGCAGAGGCATCATTATCGGAAGATCTGCCGACGGCAAAAAGGCGGTGACTGCTTATTTTATTATGGGCAGAAGTGAAAACAGCCGCAACCGTGTCTTTGTGGAGGACGGCGAAGGTATCAGGACTCAGGCTTTTGACCCTTCAAAAATGACCGACCCCCATCTTATTATTTATGCTCCTGTACGTGTTATGGGAAGCAAGACTATTGTAACAAACGGCGACCAGACCGACACCATCTACGACCTTATGGACAAGCAGATGACCTTTGAGCAGTCTCTGCGTACAAGGGAGTTTGAGGACGACGCTCCAAATTACACTCCGAGAATTTCCGGCATCATCCACCGTGACGACAACGATATGCACTTTGCAATGTCTATACTGAAAAGTGCGGACGGTGACGGTTCCTCTTGTCAGAGGTACACCTTTGCCTATAACAATCCTATCTGCGGAAAGGCAAAGTTTATCCACACCTATGCAGGCGCGGGAGACCCGCTTCCCAGCTTTGAGGGGGAGCCTAAAAATCTGGAGCTTCCCGATGTTTCCATTGACGAGCTGACAAAGCTTATCTGGGAGAACCTCAACGAGGAAAACAAGGTGTCACTGTTTGTAAGATATATCGATCTTGACACAGGAAAATACGAAAGCAGAATTATTAATAAAAACAACTAAAAGGCAATAATCGGGGCGGTGGAAAACGTCTTACTGCCGAGTGTAAAAATATCAGGAGGTAATAAAAATGTCTAAAGAAATGCTTTTAAAATACGGATGCAACCCAAATCAGAAGCCGTCCAGAATCTATATGGCTGACGGTGGAGAGCTTCCCATCGAAGTCCTTAACGGAAATCCCGGATATATCAATCTGCTGGACGCTTTCAACGGCTGGCAGCTTGTAAGCGAGCTGAAAAAAGCAACAGGTATCTGTGCAGCCACCTCCTTCAAGCACGTTTCCCCTGCGGGAGCGGCTGTGGGTCTGCCTCTTACCGACACTCTGAAAAAGATCTACTGGGTGGACGACCTGGGAGAGCTTTCTCCTCTTGCCTGTGCTTATGCAAGAGCAAGGGGCGCGGACAGAATGTCCTCCTACGGCGATTTTATCGCTCTTTCCGATGTATGTGACGTCCCCACTGCTAAGATGATACAGCGTGAGGTGTCCGACGGAATCATCGCTCCCGGTTATGAGCCTGAGGCTCTTGAGATTCTCAAATCAAAGAGAAAGGGAACATACAACATCATCAGGATCGATGCAAATTATGTCCCCGCTCCTGTTGAGACAAAGCAGGTCTACGGAATCACATTTGAGCAGGGAAGAAACGCTCTTGACATTGACGAAAAGCTCCTTGAAAATGTTGTTACCGATAATAAAAATATCCCCGATGATAAAAAACGTGACCTTATAATTTCACTTATCACACTGAAATACACCCAGTCCAACAGCGTCTGCTATGTAAAGGACGGTCAGGCTGTGGGAATCGGTGCAGGTCAGCAGTCCCGTATCCACTGTACGCGTCTTGCAGGAAACAAGGCGGACATCTGGTGGCTGAGACAGTCTCCCAAGGTAATGGGTCTGCCGTTCAAGGACGACATACGCCGTGCTGACAGAGACAACACCATAGATGTGTATATCTCCGATGAGTGTATGGACGTCCTTGCAGAGGGTGAGTGGCAGAAGTGGTTCAAGTCAAAGCCGGAGGTCTTCACCAAGGAGGAGCAGAAGGAGTGGCTTGCAAAAAATACAGGTATGTGTGTAGGCTCGGATGCGTTCTTCCCATTCGGAGACAACATTGAGCGTGCCCGCAAGTCCGGCGTTGAGTACATTGCACAGCCCGGAGGCTCTATCCGTGACGACAATGTTATCGAGACCTGCAACAAGTACAATATTGCAATGGCGTTCACGGGAATCAGACTTTTCCATCACTAATTAAGTAAAGGGGGGCATATCTATGTCGCTGCCTGCAATTGAGACCGAGCGTTTGATACTTCGGCAGATCACGCCTGACGACGCGGAAGCGGTATTTGAGATCAGGGGTGACGAACGTGTCACAAGGTATATGAGCTATTGTACATACGATTCTGCGGAACTTGTCCGTGAATCCATAGAAAATTTCGGTGATGATACTTTCGCAATTGTACGGAAGTCTGACGGTCTGCTTATCGGAGAGGGCGGAGTTTATGACAGCAATATGGGAAATGACTTCTCGGAGATCGGGTATAATTTCCGGTATGACTGTCTGGGTAATGATTACGAAGCTGAAGCGGTCAGGGCTATGATAAAATATGCAGCGGAGAATTTGGACGCAAAGAAATTCTGTTTCTCTCATGCAGAAGAGGATACCGATTCCGGCAGTGTCATTGAAAAGTGCGGACTGAAATTTGACCGCTATGGTACATTCAGCAAAATTGACGGAAGTACTGAATTCCGCTCGAAAATTTATGTGGGGTTTATAGAAAATATGACATATATCAAATGCGAAAGTGAGGAACAATAAAATGAAAATATTAGTTGTAGGCGGCGGAGGACGTGAACACGCCATTATCATGAAGCTTGCGGAGAGTCCCCGTGCAGAAAAGCTTTACTGCGCTCCCGGAAACGGAGGCATTTCCCGCTATGCGGAGTGCTTTGATGTAAAAGCCACAGACATTGACGGTATCGTGGCTCTTGCCAAAAAGCTTTCGGTGGACATGGTGGTAGTTGCTCCGGACGATCCCCTTGTTATGGGAATGGTAGACGCTCTGGGTGCAGAGGGTATAATGACATTCGGTCCCGATAAGGCGGCGGCTATCATCGAAGGAAGCAAGGCTTTCTCGAAGGATCTTATGAAAAAATACGGTATCCCCACGGCGGCGTATGAGACCTTTACAAATGCAGATGAGGCTGTCGCTTACATAAAGGGGCAGGGAAAGTATCCTACAGTTGTCAAGGCGGACGGTCTTGCTCTTGGAAAGGGCGTTATTATCGCTCAGAATGAGCAGGAAGCCGAGGAAGCAGTACGCTCAATTATGGAGGATAAAATTTTCGGGGAAAGCGGCTCCAAGCTTGTTGTAGAGGAGTTTCTGACAGGTCCTGAGATGTCAGTGCTTTCCTTTACGGACGGAAATATTGTGGTCCCCATGATATCCTCAATGGATCACAAGCGGGCTCTGGACGGCGATCAGGGTCTTAACACAGGCGGCATGGGAACGGTGGCTCCGAATCCGTTCTACACTGAGGCTGTGGCAAAGGAGTGCATGGAGAATATCTTCCTGCCCACCATAAAAGCAATGAAAGCAGAGGGAAGGACTTTCAAGGGCTGTCTTTATTTCGGGCTTATGCTCACTCCCGATGGGGTAAAGGTCATCGAGTACAACTGCCGTTTCGGAGACCCGGAAACTCAGGTAGTTCTGCCCCTTCTTGATGCGGACTTGGTTGATATTTTTGAAGCAGTATATAAGGGAACACTTTCGGATATTGATATAAAGTGGAAGGATCAGTCCTGTGCCTGCGTTGTAATGGCAAGCGGGGGATATCCGAAAAAATATCCCACCGGTCTTGAAATGTCCGGCATGGACGACAAGGGACAGGTGGACGGCGTTTTTGTATACCATGCTGGAACGAAGTTCACAGACGGAAAATTTCTTACTGCGGGAGGTCGTGTCCTTGGCGTAACAGCAACAGGGGACACCCTGCAGGCGGCTTTGGACAAGTCATATGAAGCGGTGAAGAAGATCAGCTTTGAAAATGCACATTACAGGACGGACATAGGAAAGAGAGCTTTGTCTGCAAAATAAAAATAGGAAGCCTCCCAGTTTTTTCGGGAGGCTCCTTTGCGTTTTTCTGCAGCTCTGTTGTAAGCCTTGGGATTTTTCTCTTTTCTTGTAACAGGGGATATGCCGCCCCAGTCCTTTCGGCTGAGACGGTGGATCTCCCGCTGTTTTTTCTTGCTCATTTTACCCAGCGGTATGAACTTTTCCATAATAATGTTCCTTTCGGTAATATGATTAATTTTGCTTCCGTGTCTTATTTTACTTTTTACAGAAATAGTATGCAGCGGTATGGGTGCAGGCTCCGCCTGCCTTTTCTAAATATCCTGATAATAAATCCTGCTGATCTCTCCCCAGATGTCCGGACGGCTTTCCATATAGGTAAAGCCGTATTTTTCATAAAGTCCTACATGGTCTGTGCAGATATAAATTTTTTCTGCACCCTGCTTTTTCGCTTCCTCAATGGCATGGAAAATAAGCGTCCCCATCAGGCGGCGTCCCCGGTATTCGGGAAAGGTGTATACAAAGCCAATCCAAGGGGAGAGGGAATCGTCTTCGATGCAGTCCTTGGGAGAAAGAGTCGCAAATGCGGCGACTTTTTCAACATCCGTGAGAATAAACAGCTTGCCGCCTTTTCCCCAATAATCATCGAATGTATTTTCTTTGATGTTTTTTACGAGAAAAGCGGCGGCACGCCAGTCGCTTTTCCCGATCTCTTCAAGCCAGTGCTCCTTTTCGGGACTTTCAAAGAATTCTATAATATTCATTCCTGTTCTCCTCCGGCTTTGAAATTGTAAATAGGCTTGATTATCTCCGCTACTTCTGCGGTGTCACCGATGTTGTTAAGAATGTCGTCCATGCCCTTGTAAGCCATAGGACACTCGTCAAGAGTCCCTCTGCCCACGGAGGTACTGTAGATACCAGCCATCTGCTTTTTGAACTCGCTGACAGTAAAGCTTTCCTTTGCTTCGCCGCGGCTCATAAGCCTGCCTGCGCCGTGGGGAGCAGAGAAGTTCCAGTCGGGACTTCCTTTTCCGATACAGATAAGACTGCCGTCCCGCATATTGATGGGGATAATGAGCTTTTCGCCCTTCTGAGCAGACACAGCTCCCTTTCGCAGGATCATATTGTCAGTGTCAATATAATTGTGGATGGTTGTAAACTGTTCCACAACGGTCAGCTTCAATCCGCTGATGATCTCGTTCATCATGGCTTTTCTGTTCAGATCGGCATACTGCTGGACCAGCTTCATGTCGTGGATGTAGTCATCGAAAAGCTGTCCGCTGACATATGCAAGATGCTTGGGAATTTTCGTCCGCTTGGTGTTTTCAAGCTTTTTAAGCTCCCTGCTGATCTCGGTATCCCGTCCCTGAGCTTTCAGGTCGGCAATAAGCTGACGGACGGCGTCGTCCCCGGCGTGATTTAGCTGCTTGTAGCCCTGCTCCTGATAGTATTTCGCCACCTCCACGCCAAGATGACGGGAGCCGCTGTGGATAACGATATAGATACCCTTTTCGCCCCTGTCCGCTTCAATAAAATGATTTCCTCCGCCAAGAGTGCCGAGAGAGCGCTCTGCACGGCGCAGGTCTATTTTACCTGCGCATCTGAGCTCGCAGATGTCGATCCGGTCAGCGTATTTGTGGGGCTTGCTGCGGATGCTGAATCCGGAGGGTATCTTTGCGTAAATGAGCTTGTCAAGCTGTTGGAGCTCTATGTGTTTTTCCTTGATAAGGACGGTCTCCATGCCGCATCCGATGTCCACGCCTACGAGATTGGGGACGATTTTGTCGGTGATGGTCATGGTAGTTCCGATGACACATCCCATTCCTGCATGGACATCCGGCATCATGCGTATTTTTTCGCCGACAGTGAACTCCTGACTGCAAAATTCGATTATCTGCGATACAGAAGCGCTGTCTATTACATCTGTGAAGACCTTTGCTGAGTTGTATTTTCCGTTTAATTCGATCATAATAATTCCTTTCGTCAATAGTGTTTGTTTGTGATATTTCTGCGCGCAAAAAATGCGCCCCCGTACAAACGAGAGCGCATAATGACAATAATATGCCGGATTTCTTATATATCCGTATGCGTATGCGCAGGCGGACATACTTCAAGAACGCACAGTCGTTTGAAAATGCCTTTATATGTTGTTTTACTTATTGTAAGTATATATGTTTTTGTCATGGCGTCCGCCTCCTTTCATAAATTTAAAATCATAATTTTGCTTGCAAGCATATTGAAAGAATAACACATTTAATTTTATTTGTCAAGGGGTTTTTGAAATTTTTTCTGTAATTGTATCCACATAAATAGATTTTAGTATATGTTTATGCTTGTTTAAAATAGCTTTGAGAGTATTGTATTGCATCGTTCTGACAAACATATTCTTTGCTGCTCGGACTTAGCAAACATCTGGGTAAGTTATGTAATGCGTGTAAATAACGATTGATTTTTCCATAATTATTTTTATAATCAGAAATTTCAATGCTGATTTCGCTTACATGATCTATCAGCAGATTTATTGCCTTGAAAGGGATGTTTGCTTGTATTTCATGAGAAGAAATATTGTCAAAATCAATATGAGAAAAATATTTTTTATTTGAATCCAAATACTCTGTCAGCTTATTAAAATTATCACTTTTATTGATTATTTCATCAAGTAACAGCATTAAGCAAATATCCAATAGCTTCAGATACTCCGAAAGCTCTTTTTTGAATTTCTGTGATAATTTAGATGGACATTTTCCTTTTATATAACGCATACTTCTATAAAGGATTTCTCCATATGCACAATTCATGATATTGTTATCCTTTCATTTCAAAAAAACTGCTTTAAAGGATTTCTTTTATAAAATTAAGATAGCAGGGATCTTCGTAATTAAAAACATTTTCACCGTCTAACATATAAGCGCAAAATAAATATTGCATCATCATAATCGCTTTCATCTGCTAAATTGTCGCCAACATCGCATAATTTTGTGATCTGATCGTAGATTTTATCATCTAATTCCATATGTTTGTCCTCAAATTTTATTTTTATTTTATCATATAAAACATATAGTGTCAAGAAATGTCGACAAAAATGTCTTTGTCATTTTGTAAGAATGGGTAGATAGAAATAGTAATATTGACTTTTTAAACTGGATGTGGTAAGATTAAACAATGAGAATTGATTTTTTACAGGAGACCGGTTATGAAGAAAGCGAAAAAAGTAATGAAAATATTTTTTATCATCATTGCCGTGTTAATAATATTGATATCAGCAATATACATAAATCATCTGATCCGCTTGAAAAATGAAGCTGAATCGAGAACACCTCTCGGGCAAACGGTTGATGTTGGCGGTCACGATATGAGCGTTTATATTGAGGGAAACGGTAATACAACGCTTGTTTTTATGTCCGGGGCAGGCACTTGTTCTCCGATACTGGATTTCAAATCGCTTTATTCTCTTTTGAGTGATGAATATAAAATTGCCGTAGTTGAAAAATTCGGATATGGATTCAGTGACATCGTTGATAAAAGCAGAGATATTGATTCCATGCTTGAAGATACGCGGGCAGCGCTAACGGCGGCAGGGCTGAATGCTCCATATGTTTTATGTCCTCATTCTATGTCAGGACTTGAAGCATTGTATTGGGAGCTGAAATATCCTGACGAAGTGACGGCAATTATCGGACTTGATATGGCTGTACCAGAGTATTATGACAATATGAAGATCAACGTACCGCTTATGCGTGCTGCAAGTCTGGCGGCAGGTATGGGAGTTACCCGTCTGATACCCGGGCTTTCAGAGAGCGATGCAATACGTTACGGTACGTTATCAGACAGCGAAAAGAAAATTTATAAAGCTGTTTTCTATAGCCGTACTGCAACTGTGACAATGATAAACGAAACAGAAACGGTAAAGGAAAATGCTGAAAAAGTCAGTAGTATGGGAATCCCGCAGCTTCCGATGCTGTTATTCATTTCAGATGGTTCGGGTGGAACCGAATTTGATGAAGAAACATGGCGCAGAATTGCAATAGAATATATTTCTCAGGTCACCGATGGAGAATACATAGAATTAGATTGCCCGCATTATGTCCACGATCATGAGTATGAAACGATAAGTGAAAAAATAACTGAATTTTTGCAGAGCTTATAACTAATAAAGAGCTGAATGTTAATATGAAAAGGGACATGGCACGCCGATGAACAGTCATGCCCCTTTTTACTATCCGACAAACTGGAATTTATCAAAGACTCATTTCAAGCTCTATTTCATGTTTTAGTGGAATACCATTTTCACCAATCAAAGGTATTTCAGGCTTAATTTTTCTTGACTGTTCAAGAGCGTTGCAATAAAGTCTAACCATATCAAATCCACGCTTTTGATAAAACCAAAGTGCCGCGAGGTTATCATTCGTTGTAATCAGCTTTATTTTGGAACAACCGATTTCCACGGCTTTAAGAGTAACTTTATTTAGTAACGCTGTTCCAATTCCTTTATTCTCGCGAAGACTATCAAGAGACAGAATTTCCATTTCATTATCAGTGATCCGATATGTGATTAATCCGATAATTTCGTCGTCTTCCATAGCGTAATAGCCAGCTGCTTCACTAAGATCAATGCTTTCTCCGTGAACAACCATCTGCATAGAAAACCATTGCCGTACTATGAATGCATCGATCCGTTCTCGATTAGGCTGGTCAATATTTTGTATATCCATTGAGTTTCTTCCTCTAAATAATTTTCCTGATTTCCGAGTTTATAGTGCTATTTGATCCTGTCACAATTATAGCATATATGGAAAGCAATTTCAAGCCCATTATACTAAGGGCGCATTTACTGCAAAGAAGCAGAAAGCTGTTAAGTCTCTTTATTTAAAAAATATTATTTAAATGCAGAAAAAACCATTGACAAATTACGTCTTGCGGTGATATTTTATATACTTGAAAAATACTGTAAGGTATGATATAATTTAATCATTAAAAATAAAATCAGGATAGGAGAAAATCACATGAGTACTTTCAATGTTGAATTAAAAAAAGTCGTTGACGACAGCTACGAAATAGAGATAGGATACGAGCTTGGACAGAAGCTGATCGACGACATCAAGTCAGGCCTTGTAGGGAAGATAAATAAATTTGCAGTGGTCACCGACAGCATAGTAAAAGATCTTTATGCAGAAAAAATATATAATTTATTGATTCAGAATGGCTATAAAAGTGATCTGATCGTCTTTCCGGAGGGTGAAAAAAGCAAGACAAGAGAGACCAAGGAATTTATAGAGGACTCCATGCTTGCAAAGGGATACCACAGGGACTGCTGTATTATCGCTGTGGGAGGGGGAGTCGTCACAGACATTGCAGGATTTGTTGCAGGAACCTACGGACGGGGTGTGCCCTTTATAAATTATGCCACCACATTACTGGCAGCAGCTGACGCTTCTGTAGGCGGAAAGACAGCAGTGGACACTCCGCTTGCTACCAATCTTATAGGACTGTTCAATCAGCCTAAAAAGGTGTATATTGACATCTCTACATGGAAGACCCTGCCTCAGAGACAGGTGTCCAGTGGTCTTGCGGAAACAATAAAGCACGCCTGCATTTCAAGCCGGGAGTTTTTTGATTACATCCTGAACAACATGGACGCAATTTTTGAAAATAACGATGAGGTCTGTCAGCATATTGCTCATGAAAACTGCAAGGTAAAATATCATGTAGTTATGAAGGACGAGCGTGAAAGCGGACTCAGGGAGATACTCAATCTTGGACATACCGTGGGCAGAGCAATCGAGACTGTCAGTGAATATAAACTGCTTCACGGAGAGGCGCTGTCAATAGGTCTGATCGCAGAAGTTAAACTTGCAAACAAGCTTGGATACTGCACAGACGAGGACGAGACGTTATTGATAAAAGCTCTGGAAAAAGCAAAGCTGCCTGTTAAAATTCCCGATTACATTGACAGAGAGGAATTAGTCAAAAAGCTGTATACTGACAAGAAAGTCAAAAACGGGCAGCTCCGATTTGTTCTCCAAAAGGGGATAGGGGACATAATGGTATTTGACGGTGAGCAGTATGCAAAGCCCATCTCCGAGGAAATGGCAAGAGAGATAATTATGGCAATGGAATAAAAAATCACGCCGATCGGTCAATTCAGAACCGATTGGCGTATTTTTTGATGTATTACAAAATCGCTTCTTTTAAGGACTTTACAAACTCTCCGACCTTATCGGCGGAGTTTTTGCCATGCTCGGCAACGATCTTTACAACGGCACTTCCCACGATTATTCCATCGCAGTAGCTGCTCATTTTCTTTGCCTGCTCGGGACCTGAAATTCCGAAGCCTACCATTGCGGGGACTTTGCAGCTCTTTTTGATCTCTCCGAAAAACTCGTCAAAGTTGGTGGTGAACTTGCTTCTTGTTCCCGTCACGCCTGTGGAGGAAACACAGTAGAGGAAGCCCTCTGCTTCTGCTGCGATATCCGATATCCTCTGGTGAGATGTAGGTGCTACAAGACTGATCGCACGTATCCCGTTATCCTTTGCATAGGGCTGTACCTCGTCTCTTTCTTCATAAGGCAGGTCGGGGACGATAACTCCGTCAATTCCCTTTTCACGGCAGAGGGTAAAAAATCTCTCTGTTCCGAAACGGAAAATAGTGTTTATATACATCATAAGTATAAGGGGCTTGTCGGTCTTTTTACGGACACTTTCCACCATTGCGAAAATTCCCGTAAGGTCTGTTCCCTGTGAAAGAGAGCGGAGGCTTGCTTCCTGAATTACCTTTCCCTCGGCAACAGGGTCGGAAAAAGGGACTCCGATCTCGATTATGTCCGAGCCGCTTTCAAACATTTTAAGTATGAGCTTTTCGGTGTTGTCAAGGTCAGGGTCCCCAGCTGTAACAAAGGTTATGAGAGCCTTTTCGCCCTTGTCTTTAAGCTCCGAAAGAGCTTTGTCTATTCTGTTCATCTGTATCTATCCTTTCTTATGAGTTTACGACATCTTTTCCGCGGTATCTTGCTATGGAGTAAACATCCTTGTCGCCGCGACCGGAAAGATTTATTACCATTATCTGATCCTTGCCCATTTTGGGGACTATCTTAAGAGCAGCCGCAACTGCATGAGCAGATTCGATAGCAGGAATGATACCCTCTGTTTTTGAAAGATACTCAAAAGCCTGCACAGACTCTTCGTCTGTGATGGGGATATACTCTGCACGTCCCGATTTTCCAAGCATAGCGTGCTCGGGACCGATACCCGGATAGTCAAGTCCTGCGGAAATAGAGTAAACAGGGTCTATCTGACCGAATTCGTTCTGCAAAAACAGGGACTTCATACCGTGGAAAATTCCGGTAGTGCCCTTTGCAAATGTAGCGGCGTGCTTGTCGGTGTCAACGCCGTGACCTGCGGCTTCTGCGCCCACAAGACGGACAGATTCGTCCTTGATGAAATCGTAGAATGCACCCATTGCGTTTGAGCCTCCGCCGACACAAGCGCATACGCAGTCGGGAAGCTTTCCTTCCTTCTCCATAAGCTGCTCGCGAATTTCCTCAGAAATAATTTTCTGAAAATCACGAACCATGGCAGGGTAGGGGTGGGGTCCCATAACAGAGCCTATACAGTAAAATGTGGTAGTAACGTTTTCTGCCCAGTCACGCATTGCGGCGTTGATGGCGTCCTTGAGGGTGTTAGTGCCCTCCTCAACAGCGGTGACGCTTGCTCCGAGAAGCTCCATTCTGTAAACGTTAAGAGACTGACGTACAGCGTCCTCTGCGCCCATGTAGACCTGACATTCCAGTCCGAAAAGAGCGCAGGCTGTGGCTGTGGCAACTCCGTGCTGACCTGCTCCGGTTTCGGCGATTATGCGGGTCTTGCCCATGCGCTTTGCAAGAAGTATCTGTCCCAGGACGTTGTTTATCTTGTGAGCGCCTGTATGGTTCAAGTCCTCACGCTTGATGTAGACCTTTGCTCCGCCAAGATCCTTTGTCATTTTTTCTGCATAGTAGAGCATGGACGGTCTTCCTGCGTAATCTCTGTACAGAGCTTTGAGGTCTTTTATAAATTCAGGGTCGTCCTTGTATTTTTCATAGGCGGCGTCAAGCTCGTTTACCGCGTTCATAACAGTCTCGGGGACGTACTGCCCTCCGAAAATTCCGAATCTTCCTTTTGAAGTATCAGACATCTTTATCAACCTTTCGTACAATGTTCATTATTGCTTTTATTTTGTCAGGATCCTTAACGCCGTCAGTTTCTGTTCCGCCGGAAATGTCTATCCCGCAGCCGGGAGGGAGAATTTTTATTGCCTGCTCGATATTGTTTATGTCAATGCCCCCCGCTAAAAGATAGGGAGTATTTGTTCTGACGCTTTTTATAAGCTCCCAGTCGGCGACTTTTCCCGTTCCGCCGTTAGCATCAGGGGAAAAGCTGTCAAGGACAAGCATATCCGCTCCAAGAGAATCGGCATGGTGTATATCCTCTGCAGTCTGTACTCTTGCGGCTTTCCATATCTTCGCCTTTGTCAGCATTCTGAGACGGGAAATGTAATCTGCGTCCTCGTTTCCGTGGAGCTGGACAGCATAAAGTCCTATTTTTTCTGCCGTCTCCGCAAGAAATTCAGGGGACTGGTCAATGAAAACTCCCACCGCTTTTATTTCACTTTGCAGGGAAGCCGCAAGCTCCGCTGCCTGTTCTGCAGAAATGGTGCGGCGGTAGCCCTCCGCCAGTATAAAGCCTATAAAATCAGGCTTTGCATCGTTTGCGTATCCGATGTCCTGGGGACGTCTCATTCCGCAGAGTTTTATCAGCATACTAATTTCCTCAATTCTTTAAGTGAGTCGACAGGATCGCCGCTTCTCATAAGGGTCTCACCTATGAGGACAGCGTTTGCGCCGCAGTCGGTGACAAATTTTATGTCCTCCGCTGTTTTTATACCGCTTTCGGAAACTATGATGCTGCCGCTTGGGATAAGCTCCGCAAGAGCCTTTGTGGTGTCCAGAGTTACGGTGAAGTCCTTAAGGTTGCGGTTATTTATCCCGAAAATCGTGCAGCCAGCTTCCGCTACGGACTTTATTTCTTCTGCGTTGTGACTTTCTGCAAGGACGTCCATTTTAAGGGACTCTGCAATTTCTCTGTACTCCTTCATCTGCTCGGTTGTAAGCATTGCGGCGATAAGAAGTATTGCATCCGCTCCCATGACCTTTGCTTCGTATATCTGGTAGGGGTCAATGATGAAATCCTTGCGTATCATGGGCAGGTCTACGGCAGCACGTATCTCCTTGAAATACTCTGCGGAGCCCTTGAAATAATATTCCTCGGTAAGACAGGAAATAGCCGCCGCTCCTGCTGAGACATACGCCAGAGCCTGCTCTACGGGACGGAAATCCTCACTGATTATCCCTTTTGAGGGAGAGGCTTTTTTGACCTCCGCTATTACAGCAGGTCGGGGGAGTGAGGTCAGGGCTTTTCTGAAGCTTCGTCCTGTGGGTACCTCCGCCGCTTTTTCAGCAGCCGCCTTTATTTCCGAAAAGGACACAGCCGCCATATCTCTTGCAAGCTGTTCCTTACGCTTTACAGCAATATCGTCAAGTATCATACTTTACCTCACTGATAATTATACTCTGTTGGTGAATTCTTTCATCATTGCAAATTTAGTATACGCCTTGCCGCTGTCGATGGACTCTCTTGCGATTGCTATGCCCTCTTCAATGGAGGAAGCGTTTCCTGTACAGTAGATGGCGCATCCTGCATTGAGAAGTACAATGTCTCTCTTTGCACCCTGTTCGATGCCTTTGAGGATGTTAAGGGTGATCTGCGCGTTTTCGTCGGGAGTGCCTCCCACGATCTCAGAGCGGGGAGCAGTCCTGAATCCGTAATCCTCGGGAGTGATCTCATATTTGATGAGCTTTCTGTCCCGAAGCTCGCATACCTTTGTAACTCCGCAGACGGAGATCTCGTCCAGACCGTCGCCGTATACTATCATAGCGCCTCTTACGCCGATGTTCATAAGCACCTTAGCCATGACTTCAAGCAAGTTTTCATCGTAAACACCAAGGAGAATATAGTCGGAAAGTGCAGGGTTTGCAAGAGGTCCAAGGATGTTGAACACTGTTCTTACGCCCATTTCACGTCTTGCAGGACCTACAAAGCGCATTGCCTTGTGGAAGGACTGAGCAAACAGGAACGCAATGCCTGTTTCCTTTATGCAGGCGGAGGCTGTGGCAGGGGTAAGATTCAGCTTTACGCCAAGGGCTTCCAGAACGTCAGCCGCGCCGCTCTTGCTGGAAACGCTTCTGTTTCCGTGCTTGGCAACGTTCAGACCTGCTCCTGCAATTACAAAGGAGGATGTGGTGGAGATATTGAATGTATTGGCAACGTCTCCGCCGGTTCCTACGATGTCCACCGCTGAGCGTGCGGAGGGGACAACGCTTGCCTTCTGGCGCATTACTCTTGCAAAGCCTGTGATCTCATCGATAGTCTCGCCCTTGCAGCGCAGAGCCATAAGCAGTGCGGAGATCTGTGCGTCTGTTGCGCCGTCCGACATGATGATGTTCATTGCTGTTTCGGCGTCCTCCATGGTCAGATCCTTGCCGTCGGCAGCCATTGCAATGTATTTTTTCAGAGCCACTCTCTTTTCCTTTGGCATGGAAGCAGCTTCTACGCCGATATTTTTTATCCCTGCTGTACGGAGAAATGCAGACAGAATTGCCGCTCCCTGTTCTGTGAGAATGGATTCGGGATGAAACTGCACTCCATAGGTAGGGTGTGTCTTATGACGGACAGCCATTATCTGTCCCTCGCCGTCGGTTGCTACCACATTTATGCAGGATGGGATGGAAATGGAGTCCACGATCAGGGAGTGATATCTTGCTGCAGTGATCTTGTCGGGGAGTCCCTCAAAAATGGGACAGCCTGTGTTGATGGAGATCTCGGTGCCCTTGCCGTGCATGGGAAGCTTTGCCCGGACTATCTTTCCGCCGAAGGCTTCTGCAATAGCCTGATGTCCCAGACAGATGCCGAGAATGGGAAGCTGTCCGCTGAAACGCTTTATTGCCTCTACGGAGATACCTGCGTCTATAGGGTATCCGGGACCCGGGGAGATAATAAGCGCCTCGGGGGAGAGCTTTTCAATTTCGTCCAGTGTTATCTCATCATTTCTTACGACCTTTATATCGGGGTAAATGGTTCCTATAAGCTGATAGAGGTTATAGGTAAAGCTGTCGTAGTTATCTATCATCAGAATCATTACGGTATACCTCCTTAAAGATTAGCTGCTTCGGCGATAGCATTTACAACTGCCAGAGCCTTGTTTTTAGTCTCTTCATATTCCTTTTCGGGGACGCTGTCATAAACGATGCCTGCGCCTGCCTGGACATAAGCCTTGCCATTCCGGAAAAGCACAGTCCTTATTGCGATGCAGGTATCTATATTTCCGCTGAAGGAAAGATAACCTACTGTTCCGCCGTAGAGACCCCTCTTTTTGTTTTCAAGCCGGTCAATGATCTCCATTGCCTTTACCTTGGGAGCGCCGGAAAGTGTTCCTGCAGGCAGCACGGACATGAGAGCGTCAAGAGCGGTCTTGCCGTCTGCAAGCTTTCCCTGAACATCGGAAACAAGGTGCATTACCTTGGAGTAACGCTCTACTCTCATAAATTCGGTAACGTTTACTGTGCCGAAGCTGCAGACCTTTCCTACGTCGTTTCTGCCAAGGTCAACAAGCATTGTGTGCTCTGCACGCTCCTTGGGGTCGTTCAGAAGCTGCTGCTCAAAAGCTTTGTCCTCCTCCTCGGTCTTTCCTCTGCCGATAGTTCCTGCGATAGGCTTTGTAATAACGGAGCCGTCATTTACGCTTACCAGCATTTCGGGAGAAGCTCCTGTGATGCAGTAGTCCTCATGGTCAAAATAATAAAGATAGGGGGAGGGGTTTGTGGAGCGGAGCATACGGTAGACATCGAATGGAGCAGGGGGGTCTGCCACCTCAAATCTCTGTGAAAGCACTACCTGACTGATATCGCCGTTTACGATATGCTCCTTTGCAGTCTCCACCATTGAGATAAATTCCTCTTTGGTAACATTGGAGGTAACGTTTATTTCCTTGCCCTTTCCGCTTGACCGGAAAACAGGGCTTGCTTCTGAAAGTATCTTTCCTATCTCAAAGGATTTTTTTATGCACTCCTCATATTTTGCGTCCAGATTTTCACCTGCATTGATGTTGAGGATAATGACTGCCTTGTTTGTAAGATGGTCATATGCGACCAGCTCGTCATAGAGGAACATATTTGAGTCCGGCATTTTAAGGTCGTCCTCCGGGACATTTACCAGCTTTTTCTCAAAGCGTCTTACCGTATCGTAGCCGAAGTATCCTATCAGACCGCCTGTGAGTCTGGGTCTGTTGAGAAAAACAGGGGAGGTGCGCTTGCTGAGGATACTGTTGAAAAGCTCAATGGGGTTCTCACACTTTTTCTTTTCGGACTTGTCGCCCTCGATGATCTCCGCCTCGTCTCCGAAAATGCGGACCTCCATTTTAGGGTCGATGCCTATGAATGAGTATCTGCCCCACTGATCGGTGTTGTCTACGCTTTCAAGTATAAAGCAGTTTTCGTATTTTTCCTTGAGAGCGGCGAACAGTCCAACCGGTGTACAGCCGTCAATGAGCATTTCATAGAAGACCGGAACTGTCTTGTAGCTTAAAAGCAGGCTTTTAACTTCTTCCTTTGATGGATACAACATAATAAAACTCCTTTTCCGTTGATTTGTTTTGAGGTAACTTGTAAGCTTGCGGCTCGGTAACATAATAAAGCTTCTGCATCGCTGTCAATTAAAAAAGGCTTACCATCCTGTCTGCCGATCTTTCAGCAGACGGGACGATAAACCTCGTGGTGCCACCCGTTTTCGCGGACATGAAAAAAATCCGCCTTGTTGGGTACAAGCGGATGCAAAACTTCAACATAGTCGTTCAAGTACGCCGCATACGCAGTTATACCCTATCCACTAACGCAGGAAATCGGCGCGGACTACTGAGTCTATACGACTGTTTGCCCTTGCTTCTCACAAATCCATTCGCAGATACCGTTATGACCCGGACTCTCACCGCCGCCGGATTCTCTGATTCATCAGCATATCTGTTACTTACCTTTGCTCAACGAATTTATTATATTAAATTAACATCACCAATTATACAGCGGCGGCTTTGATTTGTCAAGCACTTTTATAAAAATTAGTCAGTGTGCACTAATAAACATCTGCTTTTTGTACACACTGACCAATAACACTAATTTGAAGAACGCATCTTTCTGTAGTCGAAGCCTTCTTCCCGCTTGAATTTTTCCTTTGCCTCAAACATTCTTTCATCGGCAATGTTGAAGGGATTTTCACTGGACTCATAATTTTCAACGGTCTCCGAGAAAACTCCTATGCTGATATTTATGGAGTAGGGCTTATTTGCGCTTTCGTTGACCTTTTTAAGATAGTCGTTAGCGGTGCGCTTGATACGTTCTATCTCCTCATCGGTCTCAATTGCGCTGCTGACGATAACATATTCATCTCCGCCTATCCTGAAGCAGTACATATTTTCACTGCAGGCGGTCTTGAATGCTTCAGCAGCGGATTTTATGGCAAAATCCCCCTCAGCGTGACCAAAGGTGTCATTTATGTATTTGAGGTTGTTCATGTCGCCCAGTATGATGGTAAATCTCTTGCCGCCGGTCTTGGCATTGCGAAATATTTCTTCTGCATAAAGATTGAAGCCGTTTCTGTTGTATATGCCCGTGAGAAGGTCGGTGACAGCGTTTTCCGCCATCTTTTTGTACATATACATCAGGCTTCTCTGCCGCCGTAAGCTCTCCAGAGACGCGCAGAGATAACGCATCCACTGAACAAAGCAGCCGGGATAGTCCAGACCGTTATTTTCTCCCGAGAACACCGCATATCCAAAGCACCTGTCGTTAAAATGCAGGGGGAGGAAATAAAAGGCTTTCGGCTCGGGATGGTCTTCATAAAGAGCAGGGAGCATTTCCGACAGCTCAAAGGTACAGTCAAGATTTACTCTTGCATCATCGCCCTTTTTGCGCAGAGGAAGCAGCATTGTCTTTGAATACCCTGATGTACGGTAGGAGCTGTTCTGGTCGGTCTCGCCCATATTATCCCAGTCTTCGTTGAGACAGATATACAGGTCGGACTGCTTTCCTATCAGATATGAGTACCATGCAATTGATCCCATATAAGCTTCCAGGTCTGTTTTGGTGATAAGTGATTCCAGCATAAAGTTGGAATCCGAGTTGAATTCTCCGTAATAGCTTTCGGAAAACCATCTGGCTTTCTTTTTGCGGAATTCTTCAGCAGCGTTATGATTACAGCCGCAGCTCTTTCCAAGGATAATATTGGCATTACATTTTTTATCGGAAAATTTCTTCCCTGTTATAAGACTGTCAATAAGCCAGACAGCCCGTCTTCCTGTATCGTCTGCAGGGATATAGGAGGAGGTTATGCAGGGAATATAATTTATGCCTTCTACAATGGAATCATATCCTGTGACGGCTATGTCCTCGGGGACTCTGTACCCCCGCTTTTTCAGAGCCTCACAGACACTGATCGCCATAGTGTCGCTTCCGCAGGCGATAGCCTGAGGCATCGGACGTGGATCGTCCACAAGAGACTGAACCACCTCTTCACCCTTGAAGTACCAGAAATCCCCGTAGAAAACTCTGCTCTGGTCGATAGGCAGGTTATGTTCCACAAGCGCTTCATAATATCCGGTAAGTCTGTTTGTTGCATGGGGATGTCCCTTGACACCGGTCATAAAAGCAATATCCGTAAGATCATGTACCTCTATCAGGTGGGAAACTATCTTTTTGATATTCTGTATATCGTCTGTAAAAACACTGTCAAAATGATTGCTTTCGATGTCCACAGAAACTACAGGCTTATCAAATTTTTCAAGTATATCCTTTTCCACTCTTTTATTGCTTCCCGCTACCTGTATAGTGTCGGGGACGAAGATGACTCCGTCAAGAGCTGAATAATTTATAACAGAAAATATGTTAGCCTCGCCCTGATGCCATTCATCGGAAAGACCTTCTTTTATGAGGGTCGAAAAGACAGCAACATCATAATCAAGCTGAAAAGCCTCCTCCAGTATACCTGAAAGAAGTCTTGACTGATAGGGTGAATCAGGCTGGGAAATAACAACACCAAGAAGCTTTCGGTTTTTCTTCAATGGGAACGACCTCCGAAAATGCAGGAATATATGGTAATTATTTGTATAATTATATACTTACACTAATATTTTACCATAAAATTTTGAACAAATTTATAAAAAATCGGTAAAATTTTAACTTAAAGTGAAGATATAAGAGATATAATATTTTTTAAGGATATTTTCTGTAATCGGAGGATATTATGAAATTTACATACAAGCATACCCTTGCAGCGTGTTACACAGGATATATCACGCAGGCAATTGTCAATAACCTTTCACCGCTGCTTTTTCTGACCTTTAACAGCACATTCGGGATATCACTTGAAAAGATCGCGTTTCTGATATCCGCGAATTTTGCAGTTCAGATACTGACCGATCTGTGCTCGGCGAAGATCGTGGACAGGCTTGGAGTGAGAGGCTCCATAGCGGCTGCTCATGTTTTTGCATCGGCAGGACTAATCGGCATGGGGTTCTTTCCATATCTGCTGCCGGACCCATTTGCAGGACTGCTTCTTTCGGCGGCTCTCTGCGCAGTGGGGGGAGGTCTTACCGAGGTGCTTATAAGTCCCATTGTGGACTCTCTCCCCGGGGACGCAAAGGCTTCGGCTATGAGCCTGCTCCATTCCTTTTATTGCTGGGGACAGGTGTCGGTAGTGCTGCTGTCCACACTTTTCTTTACCCTTGCAGGGATAGAGAACTGGCGCATCCTTACCGCATTATGGGCAGCAGTACCGTTTGTGAATATTTTCCTGTTTATAAAGGTACCCCTTTGTCCCTTTGTGGAAGACGGGGGAGAGGAGATATCGCTGAAAGATCTGTTTGCAAGCGGGACATTCCTGCTGTTCTGTCTGCTTATGATATCTGCTGGAGCCTCCGAGCTTGCGGCATCTCAATGGGCGTCACTTTTTGCAGAGTCGGGGCTTGGAGTGTCCAAAACAATGGGAGACCTTCTGGGACCCTGTATGTTTGCTGTTCTTATGGGCTCTGCAAGGCTTTGCTACGGGATATTCGGCAAAAAAATAAAGCTTGCTCCTGTCATAGCGGCAAGCTCTGTTCTGTGTGTTATAAGCTACGTGCTGATGGTGTTTTCTCCCGTACCATGGCTGTCCCTTGCAGGATGCGGTCTGTGCGGTCTGTCGGTGGGGATAATGTGGCCGGGGGTGTTCAGCGTGGCTTCGGAAAGATATCCAACCGGAGGGACGTCCATGTTTGCGGCTCTGGCTCTTGCAGGGGACATCGGCTGCTCTGCGGGTCCCGGACTTGTGGGGATATTTGTAAACGCTTCCGAAAACGGAGCAGAGTGGATAGCCCGTCTGTTTCCGAATATGGACGCAGCCTCTGCAGGACTGAGGACAGGACTGCTTTTTGCGGCTGTCTTTCCAATAATAATGCTTGCAGGCATCCTGCGTGCTGCTAAAAGCCCGGAGAATGTCTGAACGTTCTTACTCCGCAATAGTGATCTCAAATGTTCTCAGGACGTCGCCTGTCTCCTTTTCTGAAACAGTAACGGACGCTTTTCCGGTCGCTGCTTCCGAAAGAGAGAAGCTTCCGCTGAATGAGCTGCTGTTCCGTATGTTCTCACAGTCTGCTGAAACGGTAAGACCTGCGCTGTCACGGAAAGTAATTACCATCGTGACTGCAGGGGAGGGTATGTCGGTGCCTGCTGTACAGTAAAGGGTAAGGGTGTCATTCTTTCGGAAAACCGTTGTATAGTATGTATCTGCGGCTGTAATGTTGTCTGCGGATGTATATCTGTAGACGGATGTGAGTCCGTCAACATACCAGCTGCTGCCCGAGATGCTTTCCTTGCGGTCGATGCTGTCGTAATAATTTCCCAGCATTGCAAAAACAGAGCGTGCGGAAGCAGGGTCGGTGTCTTCAAGAGCTTTTCCCAGCTCATATCTTGATTCATATACCCTTGATGAGGCATCCTTGTAGGAGCCTGCGTTTCTGAACATAGCCGCTGCAGAAGCGAGATCTCCGCTTTTAAGGCATTTTTTACCGTATTCGTAGGAGTTCTTTATAAACATTTCGCGGGAATCACTGTGATCTCCCAGAAAATAAAATCCCCGTACCGTTTCTTCGGAGGCGCCGTTTTCTGCATATTCGGAGCTGTAAAAGCCGTAGGTGCAGCTGTCTGCCAGTGAGGCGGAATCCTTGTAGTCCATGATACGGTAGAAGTTGTCCGCTGCCACCTTATAAGAGCCCTCGGACATTGCTTTGGACGCTCCCAGGTAAATATACTCGGAAATGGTATCTTTGTCACAGAATTTCTCCGCAGTCCTTGCAGCGGCGAAATAGTTTCCCTCATCGGCAAGGGCTTCAGCTTTACGGAGGGCGGTCTTTTCGGCAAGCTCGGCTTTCCCTGCGGCGGCATACACCGACATAGCGGCGTCAAAGCTGCCGTCGTCCTCGTAGCTTTCTGCGATGCGGAGCATACATTCCCTTGCAAGAGGGTCTGAATCGGCATAGCCGTCAAGTGATGAAAATGCATCGGCCGCTTCCGGATAAAGCTCCTTATTCATTAATACCAGTGCTTTTTTATAACGGCATTTTGTGACGTAATCCTCGCTTCTTTTGAAATCTCCCAACTGGGAAAAAATAACTTCTGCATCATCATAATCGGCATTTTCGTAAAGCTTTGAAGCGTTATTATATCGTATGGCAGGTACTATGTAATTAGGTATACAGTAAGCAAATATTGCCAGCACTGCGGCAATGAAAACGGTCATTATTATAGGTCTGACCGGGACCTCTCTCCTTAATGGGGCAAGCTTAGTGTGGAGGATCTCTATCATGGCGGGCTCTTTTACGACAAAAAGATCGTCGGTCTCATTGAATTTTTCGGCAAGCTCTGAGATCTCCGCCCTGCAGTATGGACAGAATCTGGCGCCGTCCCGTACTTTTTTCCCGCATTTTCTGCATACCATATCCATTGCCACCCCCTTTGATACGATTTTCGGTACTTACAAGTTTAGCGCAAACAGGGCATAAAGTCAAGATGATTTTTGTCAATAATAATTATTGTTGAATTTTTGTTAAGAAAATTATTGACAAACGGACTGAAATCGGTTATAATAAATAGTGTGTTTGAAAAAATAATGGAATAATTATATGTTTTAGAAGGTGGAATAACAAATATGGGTATCTTTGACGGACTTTTCGGAAGCTACAGTAAAAGAGAGCTTGCTAAAATAGAGCCGATAAAGAATAAGGTCCTGAGCATGGAGGACGAATATGCTGCAATGTCAGAGGAAACTCTCAAGGCTCAGACCGGTATATTAAAGAAGAGACTTGCTGACGGTGAAACACTTGACGATATTCTCCCTGAGGCGCTTGCCACAGTCCGTGAGGCTGCATGGCGCGTTCTGGGCAAGAAACCCTTTCCCGTTCAGATCATAGGCGCTATAGTTCTTAATCAGGGACGTATCGCTGAGATGAGGACAGGTGAAGGTAAAACTCTGGTTGCCTGCTGTGCATCCTATCTTTGCGCTCTGGAGGGCAAGGGCGTTCACGTTGTAACTGTAAATGACTATCTGGCTAAGTTCCAGTCTGAAGAAATGGGTAAGGTCTACCGTTATATGGGACTTACTATAGGATGTATCCTTCATGAGCTGAATAACGATCAGCGCCGGGAGGCATATAACTGCGACATCACCTATGGTACCAACAACGAGTTCGGATTTGACTATCTCCGTGATAACATGGTAATATACAAAAGTGAAAAGGTACAGCGTGAGCACAATTTCGCAATTGTGGACGAGGTGGACTCTATCCTCATAGACGAGGCGAGAACTCCGCTTATTATTTCAGGTAAGGGCGATAAATCCACAGAGCTCTATACTCTTGCGGATAAATTTGCCAAGGGTCTTATACCTTACGTTGTTGTGGAAATGGACAGCAAGGTAGACCAGGAGGAAGCCGCCGAAAATTATGACTATATCATAGATGAAAAGGCTAAGACTGCTACCATTACAAGACAGGGTGTTAAAAAGGCTGAGAAGTATTTCAATGTCATCAACCTGTTTGACCCTGAAAACTCCACTCTGCTGCACCATGTAAATCAGGCTCTTAAAGCAAACGGTGTCATGAAGCTGGATATAGACTACGTTGTCAAGGACGGCGAGGTCATCATCGTTGACGAATTTACAGGACGTCTTATGATGGGACGCCGTTTCAATGACGGTCTGCACCAGGCTATCGAGGCAAAAGAGGGCGTAAAGGTCGCTCATGAGTCAAAAACACTGGCAAGTATTACCTTCCAGAACTATTTCCGTCTGTATAAGAGGCTTTCAGGTATGACAGGTACAGGTATGACGGAGGAAGAGGAGTTCAAGGAGATATATAAGCTGGATGTTATTGAGATACCCACTAACCGCCCTGTTCAGCGTATAGACCACTCCGATGTTGTTTTCAAGACAGAGCACGGCAAGTTCCTGGCTGCGATCCGTCAGATAAAGGAGTGCCATGAAAAGGGTCAGCCTGTGCTGGTGGGTACAGTCTCTATCGAAAAATCGGAAATTCTTTCCAAAATGCTGTCCAAAGAGGGCATCAAGCATAACGTTCTTAATGCAAAGCAGCATGAAAGAGAAGCGGAGATCGTTGCTCAGGCAGGAAAATACGGCGCTGTGACCATCGCTACAAACATGGCAGGACGCGGTACCGATATCATCCTTGGCGGTAACGCTGAGTTTATGGCTAAGGCTCAGATGAGAAAGCAGGGCATGGAAGAAGCTCTTATCAATGAGGCTGTAAGCTATGCCGAAACAGATGATGAGGAGATCATTGAGGCTCGTAAGATATACCGTGAGCTTTACGATAAATATGATGTTGAGGTCAAGGAAAAGGCTGAAAAGGTAAAAGAGGCAGGAGGTCTGTTCATTCTCGGTACGGAAAGACATGAATCCCGCCGTATAGACAATCAGCTCCGCGGACGTTCGGGACGTCAGGGAGACGTTGGTGAAAGCCGTTTCTTCCTTTCACTTGAGGATGATCTTATGCGTCTTTTCGGCGGAGACAGGATCACAGGCATGATGGATGCTCTCAAGGTCGAAGAGGATATGCCTATTGAGAACAGTATGCTCACAAAGGTCATTGAATCCTCCCAGAAAAAGGTGGAGGGCAGGAACTTTGCTATACGTAAAAACGTCCTTAACTATGACGATGTTATGTCCGCTCAGAGACAGATCATATACAGTCAGAGAGCAAAGGTGCTTGACGGCGAGGATATCCATGATTATATCATCAAGATGATAAAGGAAATGATCTCGGATACGGTAGACCAGTATCTGATGGACGACGGCGTTAAGGATGACTGGAACCTTGCTGGTCTCCGTGACAGATTTATGGGTCTGTTTACTGTAAATGAGGATTTCCGCTTTACCACCGAGGAGCTTGAAAAGACCTCAAAGCAGGATATTGTTGACAAGCTTACAGAAAGAGCAATGGATTTCTATACACAGAAGGAAGAGCGTGTGGGCTCGGATGTTCTCCGTGAGCTGGAGCGTGTTATCCTGCTGAAGATAGTTGACCTTAAGTGGATGGCTCATATCGATGACATGGAGGAGCTGAAACGCGGTATCGGACTCCGTTCATACGGTCAGAAGAACCCTGTTGTTGAGTACCGTTTTGAAGGCTTTGAGATGTTCGATGCTATGGTTGAGTCCATACGTGAGGAGACTATACGACTTCTGTTTACCATCCAGATACAGCAGAATCAGGCTGCTCCCCAGCGTGAGCGTGTTATGAAGCCTATGGATACAGGCGGGGACGGTTCTCTGTCACCTGCTCCAAGAAAGACCGGTGCAAAGGTGGGCAGAAATGACCCCTGTCCCTGCGGAAGCGGCAAAAAGTACAAAAAGTGCTGCGGTATGGACTTGAAATAGAGCGAAAGGAGAGTGCTCCTTAGGGGGCATGATTTGAAAAATGGCTGAAATAAAGGCTTTTAAGGGCATGAGATATACCTCGGCAGGCGGTGACCTTAACACCTTGGTTTGTCCTCCATATGATATAATTTCCGAAGCTCAGAGGGAAAATTATATCAGGGAAAATCCTTATAACATTATACGTCTGGAGCTTCCTGCAGGGGGAGAGGAACGCTATCGTGAGGCAGGAAATACCCTCAGAGACTGGCTGGATAAAAAAGTCCTTGCCTGTGACGATGAGGAAAGCATCTATGTCTACGAAATGTCATTTACTGCAAACGAGGCTAAGAACAGCCTGAAGGGCTTTGTTTCACTGGTGGGACTGTCCGATTTTTCCGAGGGGGTAGTTCTTCCTCATGAGGAGACCCTTTCCAAGGCAAAGGAAGACAGATTCAATCTTATGAGCCAGACCTTCTGCAATTTCAGTCAGATATATTCCCTTTATATGGATGAGGACGGCTCGGTGTACAGTCTGATAGACGGCTGTTCAAAAGGCATACCTGATATGTCGGTCACCGACCCGGACGGAACCGTCCACAGAATGTGGTGCGTTTCCGACAAAAACGTTATAGAAAAGGTCTCGGATGCCTTTAAAGGCAAAAAGCTTTACATCGCTGACGGACACCACAGATACGAAACTGCCCTCAGATTCCACAAGGAAGTTCACGAGGGGAACAGCGGCTACATCGCTATGATGCTGGTAAATCTGGAAAATCCGGGATTGGTAGTATTTCCTACACATAGAATCGTAAAGGGTCTGGAAAATTTCGAGGTCAGCAAAATTATAGAGGAGTGCAGGCAGTATTTCGACATTGCCGAGGCTCCCGGTGAGGAGCGTATGCAGGCTGCTCTTAACGAAAAATACAAGGACGGCAAAAAAGCCTTTGCCATGTACACAGGCTCGGGAAAGTGCTATGTTATGACTCTTAAGGATGAGGGAGCTGTGAAAAAGCTTCTTCCCGATATGTCCGATGCTTACTGCGGACTGGACGTTTCGGTGCTGCACAGTCTTGTACTGGAGCGCATCTTCGGCATTGACAAGGAAAATATGGCGAATCAGAGAAATCTTACCTATACCCGTTCACGTCAGGAGGCTCTTGAGGCGGTAGATATAGATGGAGCGGACTGCTCGTTTATACTGAATCCCACAAAGGTATCAGAAATTCGGGATGTGGCTCTGGCTTCGGAAAAAATGCCTCAGAAATCCACGTATTTTTATCCTAAGCTTATAACCGGTCTTGTTATGAATAAGTTTTCAGACCTTAAATAATAGAGGCAAAGGGGACGATCACTGTGGCTGTATTGGCAGATAAGTGTAAAAGAGAGCTTACAGGACGGATACTTCCATTCTGGAACAAGCTTCGGGACGACGAAAACGGCGGCTTTTACGGGTTTATGAATAATGACCTTGAGGTCGACAAAAAAGCAGATAAGGGAGTGATACTCACTTCCCGCATACTCTGGTTTTACTCGTCCTGTTACCGAACTCTTAAAGAAGACTATATGCTTGATAACGCCCGTCACGCTTATGAATTCCTTAAAAAGTGCGTTGACCGTGAAAACGGAGGGGTCTACTGGATGATGACCTTTGACGGCAAGCCCTCGGACGATATGAAGCATACATATAATCAGGCATTTGCCATTTACGCATTGTCGACCTATTACCTTGCCTCAGACGACAAGTCAGCTCTTGATCTTGCTTTTGAGCTGTTTGATACGGTAGAGAAAAAATGTACAGACGACATTGCCTATATGGAGGCGTTTTCAAGGGACTGGAAGCTTGTCCCCAATGACGCTCTTTCGGAAAACGGTCTTATGGCGGATAAGACCATGAATACGGTGCTCCATCTGATAGAAGCCTACACAGTCCTTCTGGAAGCAAGCAGAGACCACAGAGTAGAGGAACGTCTGCGATTCCTGCTGGACATCACTAAAAAGAAAATTTTCAACAGCGAAAAAAAATGTCTTAGAGTATTCTTTGACAGAGAGCTGAATGAGATAGGGGATATCCACTCATACGGTCATGATATCGAAGCCACCTGGCTTATTGACCGTGCCTGTGAGGTCATCGGAGACAGAAGTCTTATAGAGGACTGGAAAGCCATAAACCTTAGCATAGTAAGACACATTTACGATGTTGCATTTGAGGACGGCGCAATGAACAACGAGCGGGAAAATGACAAGATAGATAAAAAACGTGTCTGGTGGGTACAGGCGGAAAGCGTTGTTGGCTTTCTGAACGCTTTTCAGCAGTGTGGTGAAGAGCCTTATCTTGAAGCAGCCGAGGATATTTTCCGGTGGATAATCAAAAAACAGGCGGACAGCCGTCCAAATTCCGAGTGGTGGGCAGAAGTCACATTTGAAGGGGAACCTATGCGGACTGTAAACATGGTCAACCCATGGAAATGTCCGTACCATAACGGAAGAATGTGCATAGAGGTCATTAACAGAAATGTCAGCGAATAATTTGTAACAGTGTATTTTTCATTTTGGATCTTAAAGGTGTAACCACTGATTTTAAATATTCAGAAAGGAATGTGAACGGAATGGATGTCATTAATGTTATGGAGGATATCGTAAAGGAACGTCTGGAGGTTCAGCTGAAGGACATGGATTGCTGCAAGTGCGAGGTGTGCAAGGGCGATATGATGGCTATGGCACTGAACGCACTTAAGCCAAAGTATGTAAATTCCAGAAAAGGAGAGCTTTTCAGCAAGATCGACAGCACAAAGTATCAGAATACAATTGATATTGACGTTGCTGTTTCAAGAGCTGTTGTTGTTGTAAGCTCATCTCCGTCTGCTTCATGTCTGTCCAAGAAAAAGGAGTAAGTGTTTTGCAGAAAAATCTTATTGCGAAAATTAAAGAATCGCTTGGCTCGGTGCTTCCTGTTACGGCAGTCGTATTTCTTTTGACGGTTACAATTGTCCCTGTAAGCGGCGAGCTTTTCTTTATGTTTTTTGTGGGTACTGTCATGCTTATTGTGGGTATAGGTATGTTTACCCTCGGCGCAGATACCTCTATGATAATTATCGGCGAAAAGATCGGTGCAAGGCTTACACAGTCCAGAAAATTAGGACTGATTTTTCCCATATGCTTTATTATAGGCGTACTGGTCACAGTGGCTGAGCCTGACCTGACAGTCCTTGCAGAGCAGACTCCTATCGTTGACTCACAGGTCATGATATGGTCTGTGGGGATAGGTGTGGGCATTTTTCTGGTACTGGCTTTCCTGCGTATCTTTCTCCAGTTCAGGATATCCGTACTTTTCATAATCTTTTACAGTATAGTATTTATATTTGCCTGCTCTCCGCTGATCTCAGCGGATTTTATTCCTGCGGCATTTGACTCCGGAGGAGTAACTACGGGTCCTATAACGGTTCCGTTTATTATGGCTCTTGGTGTGGGTCTTTCTTCAATACGTGGTGATAAGACCTCGGAGGAGGACAGCTTCGGGCTGGTTGCACTTTGCTCTATAGGTCCGATAATCACTGTCCTGATACTTGGCGCAATGAACAGCACCGAGTCATTTCAGCAGGAGCTTTCCCATCCTAATAGCTATGACACCATATCTCAGGCATTCGGTGAGTTTATTGATTCCTTTCCTCACTATTTTAAGGAAGTTGCTTCGGCTATTCTTCCTGTAGTAATATTCTTTCTTATATTTGATGCGATCTTCCTCAGACTGGACAGAAAGACCATGCTGAAAATTTTTGTTGGTCTGGCGTTTACATATATGGGACTGGTTATTTTCCTTACGGGGGCTAATGTGGGATTCATGCCCCTTGGTCAGTATATTGGCGAAAGCCTTGCAGGAGGACGCTTCTCATGGGTGCTTATCCCTGTGGGAATGCTGATTGGTTACTTTATAGTATCTGCCGAGCCTGCCGTTCACGTTCTTAAACAGCAGGTTGAGACCATCACAGAGGGACGCATCTCAGCCCGTGCGCTGGGAACAAGCCTTGCTCTTGGCGTTGCAGTGTCTGTTGGGATATCTATGTTGCGTGTTATTACGGGTATCTCAATAATGTGGTTCCTTATCCCCGGATATGCTCTTTCGCTGATAGTGACATTTTTCGTTCCGACTATATTTACGTCTGTTGCATTTGACGCCGGAGGAGTTGCGTCCGGACCTCTTACAGCAACGTTCCTGCTTCCTCTTGCTATGGGCGCCTGCAGCGCTGAGGGAGGGGACATTGCGGCAAATGCTTTCGGTATAGTTGCCATGGTTGCAATGACGCCGCTCCTGACCATCCAGATATTAGGCTTGATAAGCAGATTCAAGACTGTTCAGGAGGTACCGCCGATACCTCAGACAGATACGGCTGCTGTACAGGCATTTCCCATTACACTTGATGAAAGCTGTGACAAGGTTATTATACTTGACGTGTCCGGAAGGAGCGTGAGCGCATGAAGGCAATGTTTCTGATCGCGGATTACAGCTATGCTCAGAATGTCCGGGATGTGTTTTCAAAGGTGGAGCTTCCATGCCGTTTCTTTGTTCATGGTGACGGTTCAGCGGATTCGGCTATGCTTGATTATCTGGGACTGGGAGACAATAAAAAATTAGTGGTGGTCTCCTTTGTTGCTGACAGTGCAGTAATGAACATTTACAAATTATTCAACGACGAGCTTTCATTACATAAAGCAGGGACGGGAATAGCATTTGCCGTACCTGTTACGGGAGCGTCCGGAGCGGCGTTCAAGCTGAACGGAACAACAGCCGAAGCGGAGGGAGAAACTGAGATGGCGGAAAGCAAATACGAGCTTATCATAACAATAGTAAACCGGGGCGGCTTTGATGCTGTCAAGGAAGCCTCCAAAGCCGCAGGCGCAAGGGGAGGAACGCTTCTTCACGGACTTGGAATGGGCGGCGAGGAGGCTGCAAAGTTTCTTGGTATCTCCATTCAGCCGGAAAAGGACATAGTCCTCATTGTTGTTGAGCGTGAGGACAGAGAAAATGTGATGCAGCATATCCTCAATGATGCGGGACTGCTTACAGAATACCGTGGAATATGCTTTTCACTTCCTGTGGACAGCGCTCTGGGTCTTGCAGGCAAGAATGACGATATCACCAATATTGTCACGGGCGGTTAATTACCGAGAAGCTAATATATGGGTTATGATTTTTTCATCAATAAAGCAAAACGCACCGATTACAGAAAATCGGTGCGTTTTTATATATTCTGTGTTTTAGTCTGAAAAATCTTCATCATCATAAAAATCTGACCAATCGTCGTAATAGTCCGAGGCGCTTAAACCGTATGATATGGAGTCATCGTAATCATTGATCCAATTTAAATGATCTAAATACCGTTGAGCCTCTGATTCAGGCAAATACCGGCAATATTTAGAGATCCATTCAATGTCATTCAAAGTACTAGAGCCTTTGAGAGGCTCATCCAGGTCTGTAAACTCTATAAGATACATATATTTTCTGTCTGAGCGAATTTTCTGAATTATTCCGAGCTCATTTTCATACAAGAGATAATCTCCTTCTTCAAGTATATGTCCGTCTATCGAATATTCCCAATCCCACTCCGCCATGAATGTGCTGTACTCTTCTTCCAACTCGCGCATCAACTCTTCGCACCTGCGAACATAATACGCCAGCATCTGAGCTTCTTCTGCATCTGCCAAACGGCAATTGTCCTGATACCATTTCAGATCTTCGCGGCAAGTAAAGCTGTATTCCCAATTTGAAATGTCTGTAATGTCTGTCATTTCGATAAAGTCAACGTTGATCATGCTGCCGCATATGCTGTCAACCTTACCTATGCCATACTCATTCGAAACAACCACATCACCGGGTTTAAGAGACATGATTATTTTCAGTTTCATTCTTTTCATAAATAACAATATTAACCGTTTAAGATTTACAAGCTTTGTCATATTAATACCTCCTATAAAAAAGTCTATTATCCGACAGCCTGCACGTCTGACGGGTCATCAAAATTGTCTGACCAATCTCCATCATAATTATTTCCCGCAGCATAAAATTCTTCCGCACCGCATACATCATCTGTTGATGCGTTATGATAGGTGATATATTTGAGACGCAATAAATGCAGCAGAGCTTTTTGTTTAGGTAAATATTGACAACAATCCTCGAGGCAAAATTCTAATTCCCACATATACTCGCTGTTACGCGGATCACCGGAATCCGTGATCCAGAACCAATATAGATCACCGTGAATTGCCTTGACTTGTGCTAAACTGCCGTCATGCCATAATACATAATCGCCCACTTCGAGAGCAGTTACATCAAAATCGTTTTCAATATCCCATTCGTCCGGGAACTGCTCATCGTACTCTTCCGCCTCAATGAGCAGTTCATCGCACCTGCGAATATAATCCGCCAGCATCTGAGCTTCTTCTGAATCTGCTAAATGGCAATTGTCCTGATACCATTTCAGATCTTCACTGCAAGTAAAGTTAAATGACCAATCACTCGGATCGATAAAGTCAACGTTGAATTTGTCGTTACAGATATATTCAACCTTGCCGATACCGTAATTACCGGAAATAATAACGTCTTCCGGTTTAAGATTAACAATTTTTTGCATTTTCATGTCTCCTTATAAATAAATGTTGTTACCCATTCTATTTGGGTCTATATTTATTATATACGGCTGGTATCGCACTTTCAATCAATTATTATCGTTTTTACGCTCATAAACGCATTAAACCAACAAAATACATCAGTCAGAAATAGTCGAAAACAATCGAATTTCAGATGTATATTTGTTGGTTTAATGTTTTTTATGATTTACATGGGCTTGCGCGGGTTTTGTCATATTGACATAAAAGCTGTTCCCTCAGCGGGATCAGTATTATATTTTAGCCGCAACAAGATCTCCCATTTCGGTGCAGGATACGCTCTTTAAGCCTGCCTCGTCGGACATGATGTCCGCTGTGCGGTAGCCTTCTTCAAGGACTGCTGTTACTGCGTTCTCGATAGCGTCTGCTTCGGCTGCCATGTCGAAAGAGTAACGAAGCATCATTGCTGCTGAAAGGATAGTGGCAATAGGATTTGCCTTGTTCTGTCCTGCAATGTCGGGAGCGGAGCCGTGGATTGGCTCGTAAAGTCCCAGAGATGTCTCTCCAAGTGAAGCGGAGGGGATCATTCCAAGAGAGCCGGTTATCATGGAAGCCTCATCGGAAAGGATGTCTCCGAAAAGGTTCTCGGTTACGAGGACGTCAAACTGTCCGGGATTTCTTACAAGCTGCATTGCGCAGTTGTCCACCAGAATGTCGCTGAATTCAACATCGGGGTATTCTGCGGCGACCTTGTGGGAAACCTCTCTCCAAAGACGGGAGGAGTCCAGAACATTTGCCTTGTCAACAGAGTGTACCTTTCCGCGGCGCTTCTTTGCCATATCGAAAGCCACGCGGCATATTCTCTCTACTTCATAATCAGCGTAAGCCATTGAATCGCTGGCGTGCTTTACGCCCTTTTCGTCGGTGTAGGTCTTTCTTTCGCCGAAGTATGCGCCGCCGATAAGCTCGCGGACGATAACAAGGTCAAGACCGCCGTCTGTGATCTCCTTTTTAAGGGGACAAGCAGAAGCAAGGGGAGTCAGCAGCTTTGCGGGACGGATATTTGCAAAGAGCTTCAACGCTCCTCTTATGCCCAGAAGTCCTGCTTCGGGACGGAGATTTCCGGGGAGAGTGTCCCATTTCTGACCGCCGACTGCTCCTAAAAGCACGCTGTCGGATTTAAGACAGATGTCGATAGTTTCCTGGGGCAGGGGAACGCCTGTTGCGTCGATCGCACAGCCTCCCATAAGTACGTCGGTGTACTTGAAGGTGTGTCCGAACTTTGCGCCTACCTTGTCAAGAACTTTGATGGCTTCAGTGACGATCTCCGGACCGATACCGTCGCCTCTTATAACTGCAATATTTTTATTCATAGCAATACTCCTTTACGATCACTTTTTCAGAGATTTCAGCAGACCGCCGGCGTTGATGATATCCTTCATAAAATCAGGGAAGGGCTGTGCCTGATAGGTCTGATTCTTTGTTTTGTTGGTGATGATACCGGTATCGAAATCCACCTCTACCTCGTCACCGCTTTCGATCTTTTCAGCGGCTTCCGCACATTCAAGGATCGGCAGACCGATGTTTATTGCGTTTCTGTAGAAAATTCTTGCAAATGTGGACGCAATAACGCAGGAGATACCGCTTGCCTTGATGGACAGGGGAGCGTGCTCACGGGAGGAGCCGCATCCGAAGTTCTGGACAGCCACCATGATGTCGCCATCCTTTACGTTGTTCACGAAATCCTTGTCGATGTCCTCCATACAGTGAGTAGCAAGCTCCTTGGGGTCTGCGGAGTTAAGGTATCTTGCGGGGATGATAACGTCTGTGTCGACGTTGTCTCCGTATTTATGAACTTTACCAAATGCTTTCATATTTATTATTGACCATTTTCCTGTAGGGAAAATGTGTCCTCCTTTCATACGATGTTTTGTGGTTTTGCGTTAGCAAAATTCTGAGCGGCAGCGAGGAAAACAAAACTCGCAGTTTTAAAAATCTTTGATTTTTAAAACATTCTCCTTCCACCTTAATCAAAGAACTTCTTTCGGACCGCTGATCTTTCCTGTAATTGCCGAAGCAGCAGCAACAGCGGGGGAAGCGAGATATACTTCGGATTCGGGATGTCCCATACGTCCTACGAAATTACGGTTTGTTGTTGCAACGGCTCTTTCACCCTTTGCAAGGATACCCATGTGACCGCCGAGACAGGGTCCGCAGGTAGGTGTGGAAACTGCGCAGCCTGCGTTGATGAAAATTTCAAGCAGTCCCTTTTTCATAGCTTCAAGATATATTTTCTGAGTTGCAGGGATAACTATGCAGCGGACTCCCTCGTGGACTTTCTTGCCCTTGATGATCGAAGCTGCCATTTCAAGGTCTTCCATTCTGCCGTTTGTGCATGAGCCGATGACCACCTGGTCGATCTTTACCTCTCCTGCCTCGTCGATTGTCTTTGTATTTTCGGGAAGATGTGGGAAAGCGACTGTTGGCTTGATGGTGGAAAGGTCAATGTCGTATACTGCATCGTATGGAGCGTCGGGGTCAGCCTCGTAAACGGTGTATTCTCTGTTTACCTTGTCTGCCTGGTATGCCTTGGTGATCTCGTCAACAGCGAAGATACCGTTCTTTGCACCTGCTTCGATAGCCATGTTTGCCATGGAAAGTCTGTCGTCCATGGAGAGATTTTTCAGACCCTCTCCCGAAAATTCCATAGATTTGTAGAGGGCGCCGTCAACGCCTATCATTCCGATGATGTGGAGGATAACGTCCTTGCCCATAACATATTCGTTAAGCTTGCCTGTAAGATTGAACTTGATGGCAGAGGGTACCTTGAACCATGCTTCTCCTGTAGCCATTCCCGCAGCCATATCGGTAGAGCCTACGCCTGTGGAGAAGGCTCCTAAAGCTCCGTATGTACAGGTGTGGCTGTCTGCGCCGATAACACATTCTCCGGATGCAACAAGTCCTTTTTCGGGGAGCAGAGCGTGCTCGATTCCCATGTCTCCAACGTCAAAATAGTTCTTGATCTTAAGATTGGAAGCAAAATCACGGCACTGCTTTGTATGTGCTGCGGACTTGATGTCCTTATTTGGTGTAAAGTGATCCATTACCATGGAGATTTTTTCGGTATCGAAAACGCTGTTAAAACCAGCCTTTTCAAATTCATTGATAGCAACAGGAGTGGTAACGTCGTTGCCAAGTACCATGTCCAGCTTGCATCTGATGAGCTGTCCGGCTTCAACCTTGTCAAGACCCGCATGAGCGGCAAGTATCTTCTGTGTCATTGTCATTGCCATAACAAATTCGTTCCTTTCATAAATAGATTATATCTGAATTATACCACATTGTTTGATATAATTCAAATACATAATATGAATGGATAGTATAATTGCAAGTTATATCATTTCCCAAGCTCAAAGGTGATCTCCCATTTGCCGCTTTCATATCCTTTACTTGTAAGGAAGCTGCCGTAAAGCCGGTAGTCTGATATATCCTCATAGGGCATTTCAATGATCTTTTCATCATAGCTGCCCTTGTGTTCATCGTCCCAGAAGGAAATGTCACATTCATTATCAAATTCTATCCTGCTGCCGCTTTCGTCAGCCAGATATACCGACCCATGATTGTCTGTGCGTCCGATATCCTCATAGTGTGTCTGGATATGAAGTGCGCCGTTGATATATCCGATACCCGTCACGGAAACGCCGTCCACAGGTGAAGCTAACGGGGACGCGTCAGGGATAAGATAGCGGTAATCCCTGTAATCAGGCTCCTTGTATTTAAAGGAGGCTCCTCTGTATGGGATAGAACTCTGAGTATCAGGCTCATATGGAATGTTGGTCAGGTCAATTTCAGACAATACCCCCTCATAATCTTGCTTTCCGAAAATAAGCTCTTTTACGGAGAAAGTGATCTTGTCATTTCTGATTTTTTTGCGATCCATCCGTTCAATATTTACAAGGAAATAGGCAGTATTTGTTTCCTCATCGTACTCGGAAAAGCTGCAGTATCCTGTACTATCATAGGGACAGTTAATAGAGTAGCTGTCAAAGAGATCGACAGTCGGGTCAAGACCCTTTCCCTCTAAGTCCTGCAAAGAAATATAAAAGCTTGCTTTGCTGCCGTCTACCGAAGCAGAGATTATTTCCATCATGATACCTTTATCGGTGCATGATTTCCGGACAGGCTTGAAGACCTGAGCAGCAGCAGGGGAAATGAGATAAAGCGCCTGATATGCAGTGTCAGAACCGAGAGCAACAGCAGTGGGGAGCGGCGCTGAAAGACACAATAACAGCACGGCAGCAGCTATAGCGGGCTTAGCCTGTTTTAATTTTATTTTAGGGGCGGGTCTTTTTGCTTCAATAATGAGCGTATCATCTATCATGCCTATGGCATCAATTAAATTATTTATTTTCATAAATAGTCCTCCGTTTCAAGTTTGATAAAAAGCTTTTGTCTGGTTCGGAAAAGCATGGATTTCACCTTGCTTTTGGTAAATCCGAACTGCTTTGATATGTCCGCAATGGAGTCAAAATACCAATAACGGCACACGAAAACCTTTCTTTCCGTCTCAGGCAGTGATCTTAAGAATGTATTTATGAGCTGTGCAAACTCCTTTGCTTCGGTGTCTTTTTCGGTATCATGTCCGGAGGGTATCAATTCCGACATTTCATCCAGAACAAGAAGAAATTCTCCGCTGCCCCGTTTTTGTGCATTGCGGGCTCTTATCTTTTTAAGACTGATATTTCTTGTGATCCTGCCAAGAAAGGTCTGTAATACATCCGGAACGTTTGGCGGAATGCTGTTCCATGCCCCTAAGTAAGCATCATTGACCGTTTCCTCCGAATCTTCGGTATCATGCAGAATGTTATATGCAATAGAGTAACAGTATTTCCTGTACTTTTTATTTGTCTCAGCTATCGCATTTTCGCTCCGTTCAAGATAAAGCTTGATAATTTCCCGGTCTTCCATTGCCTGCCTCCTTTCATATGCTTCTGTTATACTACTACCCAAAATTGACGTTCGGTTGCATATATTTGAAAAAAGACTGCGCATTTTGCGCAGCCTTTTTATGAAACAGGTACATATCCTGAATTGGTTATAGCGGTCTTTGCTTCCTCAGAACCAAGGAACTCCACAAATTTTCTTACGGGGGAGTCCTCAGGCTCGTCAGCGCGGAACATACAGTATGTAACGCTTAAAAGGGGATATGTGCCGTCTGAAAGGGTGTCGGCCGATATCTCAATGCCGTCTATTTTAAGAGCCTTGATGTCGTCGTAGTTTTCATACATATTTATAGCATATGTATAGACTGTGTATCCTATTGCATCCACGCTGTTGTCGTAGACTGCTATTGAATCCAGTATGCCTCCCATTCCGAAATTGATAAGCTCGGTCTTAGCTTCCATGAGAGGGGTGTCCCCCATAAATTCTATCATGTAATTCTGACTTCCTGAGTCGGTGTTCCGCTGATAGGGAATGATATCTGCATCGTTTCCTCCCACTTCGCTCCAGTTGGTTATCTCTCCGGAGTATATTTTTCTTATCTGATCCTGAGTGAGGTTGTCAACAGGATTTTCTGTATTCACAACAAAGGTGAAACCCTCGGCGGAAACAGGTACCATTTCAATCTCTATACCTTTTTCCTCGGCGGCTTTTTTCTGGTCTGCCGAAAGTGGGACGGACAGGATCATATCGCACTCGCCGTCAAGAAGCTTTGTAAATGCGGTGTGGGTCTTGGTGTGCTTGACCTGCATTTCCGCTTCCTCCTGGGGGATGTCAAACAGCATTGCACGGAGTCCGGATTCTATGGGGATAGCCGATGTAGAGCCGTCTATCACAGGGAAGTTGTCCTCGGTAAGACCATACTGCGCCGCTAAGTTGTTGGCGTTAGATTCGGGGACGGCGGAGGTCTCAGCGGTCGTCTCTGAAACGGTTTCGGATGTAGTCTCTGAGACAGTTTCAGGGTGAGTCTCCATCATTTTTACGTTTTCGGGGATTGTCTCTGTGGGAGCGTCTGCGGTTTCCTTATTGCAGCCTGTAAAAAGTATACCCATAGCCGCTGCTGTTAAAAGTGCTGATTTAAAAATTTTTTTCATGGTTATCTATCCTTTCGGTTTAATTTTCAGAACTTGTTTTTTTGTAAATGCTGCCCCATATAGAGCTGTCATCTACCTTGCCGTAATAGTCCAAAGCTGAGCCATCAAATGTAATTATGTCTTCTGTCTGTATTTTGCTTATATCGGGAGTTTCATTTCTTATGAAGCCGTCCATAGTTGTATAACTGCTTTCAGGTGAATAAATATACACGTAATCCCATACATATTCTTCTTCTCCGAATATCCGTTCAAAAAGCTGTTCGGTGTCAAGCGGTTCAAGAGTTTTCAGATCAAAATACAGAGAATAGCTTGGAACAGGAGAATCCCAAAGATTGCTTTGACGGCAGTATATCAGCGCAAGATCATTGTTTAGGATGCTGATATCTATTGTGAAAATGTCTTTATATTCATATTCTGTTCCGTCTGCACCTTTATGAATATTGTACACAGGATCCTCATTGCCGGAATAAATACTCCAGCTTTTTTCCCTCATTTTTTGGATGTACTCACTGCTTGCAAGGCTCAATGCTTTGTTATTGAGAAATTCTCTTTGTTCTTTTGTAAGCTTTGGGGATTCATCCAAAAGAAAAATATCTACATTTCCGGTCTGTGAGAAATAGCTTGTGGAAAAATCATAATTTCTTGTGTTAAATCTAAGCTGTTTGTCAGCTCCGTCTTCAAAAAGTCCGGTCATATCATATGGGACATTCAGTACGGTGTCAAAATCAAAAAGACTTACACGGACTTGTCTGCAGTCCTGAAAATATGGATTGTCGGGGGGAAAACAAAATTCGTTTGCATTAAAATAAAATCCGTTTTCTGTAAGACCGGAAAATTCACGCTTCATGGGAAGATAATCAATGGGTTCATAATCCTCTGCCTCCATGTATGTTAATTTTTGCATTTCCTGTCCAATTTTTTTATTGAGCCTGCTAATGAATTCCTCACCTTCAAAGAACATATCGGAAAGTTCAAGACGTTCTCCCGTTCGCATATCAAAAATAATAACATATTCTTCAAAGGTGTAATTAAAAAGTTTTCTGTAAAAAAGTATGCCGTTGTATGCATTGCAATAATTTTTATACAACTTTTCTCCGTCTGCGTTGTATTTTTCTTCAATGGAGTCTGTCCATTTACTTATCTCATCCTTTATTTTTTCAGCCACAGATCTGTCTTTCATGAGTGAGAAAAATATTTCCGGGTCGTCAAATAAACTTACACTATAACGGGTTCTGTCCTCGCCATAATTATCCGGACGGGGCATACCTGTTCCGAGACTGTCATAAAGCTTGATCTGATACGGCTCGTAGCTTTTGGGGTCTGTTACTGTTTCAGACTCTGTTGTCTGAGCTTTGGTGACGGGGGATTCTGACACAGTTTCCGAAACAGTTTCTGATGTTGTTTCCGTCGCAGTAATTTCCTCATAACCGGGGAGGGGAGAGTCTTTACTGCAGCCTGTGAAAATGATCGCCGCTGTAATTGAAAAAATAAATATTGACTTGATGGTGTTTTTATTCAGCAAAATATGAACTCCTTTCACACATGGTCTATTCTTCTGCGAGCTTAAATTTTCCGGATATATAATGATTATCATATATCCCCTCATAAAATAAGCCGGGGCTTGGTACATATCTTAAATATTTTGTTTCAAGCTTACTTATGTCAGGTGCTTCACCTTGTATAAATCCGTCAACATCAGTTTCACTTGAATAATTGTATACATAATCCCATATAATATTGCTGCTTCCATATACATATTCAATGATCTGTTCGGTATCAAGCAGCTCAAGCGTTTCCAGATCAAAATAAAGATTATAACCTGAATATGCTTCATTTACGCCGCTGTTGTAAATGGATACATTTGCAAATTTGTTTTTTACTGCTTGAATTTTTATATCATAATGGTCTGTAAATGTTACGACAGGAAGCTCGTCCGGCGCATAAGAATAGTACCAGATCTCATCATCATCCGTATAGACATTCCATTCGTATTCCTTTTTGATATTTTCAAACGCTTCTCCTTTTGTCAGACTGACAGCAGCATTATTCAAAAACTCAGTCTGCTCTTTTGTAAGATATGAAGACTCCTCAAAAAGATGCACCATTATATTTCCTGTCAGATAGTGCTTTGAATATACATAGCTGTCAGATGTAATGCTGTTTTTATATTGACTGAAAGATACTGTTTTATCAGTTCTTTCCTCAAAAAGAGACCTCATATCATACGGCACGTTCAGAACAGAATCAAAATTTAGAAGACTTATATCAAGTCTCACATACCTTGCCATATATGGGTTATCGGCAGGAAAATAAAAGCTGTTGTCGTCAAAGTAAAAACCGTTTTCAGTAAGTCCTGCAAACTCTCGTTTTATTGGAATATAGTCATAATAATCAACACTATTAATATTGATTTTCTGAATTTCCTCCTGCAGTTTTTTATTGAGAAGGCTCAGAAACTCCTCTCCCTCAAAAAACATATCGGACAGCTCCAGACGGTCTCCGGTCTTTATGTCAAAAACAAGGCAGCATTTCATTGGGAAATTATTATATGAAAATCCGATACTGTAAAAAAGAAAGCCATTACAAGCGCTATATTCAATGTGAGGTTTTTTCTTTGAGGTTTCATCTGTAATATCTTCGTCCGGAAAATATTTATCATTTATGTAACTGATAAAATCCTGTGCCTCGGTTTCAATTTTTTCAGCAGCGGCTCTGTCTTTCAGAAGTGTAAGAATGTAATTTCCACGGACAGTATAGATGTATGAATCATCATCGTAATCATCGGGACGGGGCATACCGGTTCCCTTACTGTCGTAAAGCTTTAGCTGATAGGGCTCGTATTTTTTAGGCTCTGTTACTGTTGCCGGCTCTGTTGTCTGAGCTTCGGTGGGGGATTCTGACACAGTTTCCGGAATAGTTCCGGACGTTGTTTTTGCTGCAGTGATTTCCTCATGACCGGGGAGGGGAGCTTCTTTATTGCAGCCCGTGAAAAGAATCAATGCTGACACTGCCGAAAACAGCGCTGCTTTAAAATAATCTTTCATTAATGTTTTTCCTTTCATTTTAGTTTAGTCAAACTTTTTTTGAGAAATACTGCCCCATATCACGCGGTCATCTGTTATTCCGTCAAAATAAATTTCTGTGTCATATACAGAGAGGTTTTCAAGGGTCAGCTTGCTCAGATCAGGAACATCACTATCTTTGAAACCATCTATTTCTTCTCCCCATACATTTATGTAACGCCATACGTATTCTTTATCACCAAATGTTCTTGCAAAGATATCTTCGATATCAAGAGGTTCAAGGGTTTCAAGGTCATAATGAAGATTATAACTTTGATTAGGCGCTTCGTAAACATTATCCTGACGAAAACGTATTTCTGCAATATTATTTTTTCTGACAGTAATTTTTATGGTGAAAAAATCTATCCACTTTTCTTCTGTTCCGTCCGGATTTTCATAGATCCTGCTGTACACAGGAGGTTCATCTGCGGAATAAACATTCCAGCCATATTTCTCCCTCATCCGGTCAAGAAATTCACTGCTTGTCAGACTCAGAGCCTTATTGTTGAGAAATTCTCTCTGTTCCTCCGTAAGCATAGATGTTTCATCAAAAAGATAAACATTTATATTTCCTGTCTGTATATAATAATTAGTTTCATAACCGTAATTCAGGACAGAAAATCTGAGCTGTTTGTCAGCGCCGTCCTCAAAAAGTCCGGTCATATCATAGGAAACATTAAGAATACTGTCAAAATTCAAAATGCTCACATTAAATTCTTTAAATGTTGTGAAATATGGATTATCAACAGGAAAATAGAAACCACTGTCATCAAAGTAAAATCCGTCTTCTGTAAGCCCTGTAAATTCACGTTTTATTTGCGGATAATCAACATCAAAACTATAATAGTCTACAAAGTCTAATTTTTGTATGTTGTTCCATAATTCTTTATTCAGCTTATCAATGAATTTCTCCCCTTCAAAAAACATATCGGACAGTTCCAGACGTTTTCCGGTTTTTAAATCAAAGACAATAGTATATTTTTCATAAGGATTATACGAATATTTTTTATAGAAAAGTATTCCATTTCGTGCATAGCAATAAGTACGGAATTCTTTTTCTCCGTCCGTGTTGTATTTTTCTTCAATATAATTTATCCACTCGTTTACTTCGTTCTGAATTTTTTCAGATACAGATTTGTCTTTCATAAGAGAGAATATTTCATCTAAATCTCCGCCTAAATGATAGGATATTGAATTTCTTTCGTAATTATCTGGACGCGGCATACCTGTTCCGGAACTGTCATAAAGCTTTAGCTGATACGGCTCATATTTTTTAGGCTCTGTTACTGTTTCCGGCTCTGTTGTCTGAGCTTCGGTGATGGGAGACTCGGACACAGTTTCCGAAATAGTTTCTGATGTTGTTTCCGTTGCAATTATTTCTTCATTATGGGGGAGGGGAGCTTCTTTGTTGCAGCTTGTAAAAAATATCACTGATGCAGTTAATGCCGTCAGTATCCGTCCATAAAGAAATTTCCGCATAAAAAGTCCTCCGTAAATTTTATCTAAAATAATTATATTGGCAGCAGTTTCAAAAGTCAATGACAGTTACAAAACTGTTCCGGATTTTAACCAAATTGTAAACAGGCAGGAAGATTTTTTACCGATCTGTAACTAATTAAGATAAAACCCGCTTGCATTGTCCTTTAAAGTATGATATAATTTAAGTATATAATATTGACCGTTGCTATAACTTAAATAAATAGATATATAAAGGAGCGAACATCATGATCTCAGAAAGCAACCTTAACAGGTACCGTCTTTTCTGCGCGGTTGCAGAGTGCGGAAGCATATCCAGAGCCGCCGAGATAAACTATATAAGCCAGCCCGCCATCAGCAAGGCGGTGACAAAAATGGAGGAAAGTCTGGGGACTCAGCTTTTTGTCCGCAATCACCGGGGCGTGACCCTCACTGACGAGGGAAAGCTCCTTTACGAGCAGCTTAAGACTGCATTCGACATAATCCATGAGGGTGAGGACAAGCTCCGCCGCATCAACGAGCTTGGTATAGGCAGGCTTCGTCTGGGAGCCAGCGCCATACTCTGCAAGCATATGCTTCTGCCTTATCTGAAAGGCTTTATTGAGGAAAATCCCCACGTTAAAATAACCGTGGACTGTCAGTCCTCCTCAAAAATTATAAAGCAGCTTGCAGACGGCAGGATAGACATTGCCCTTATCGCAAAGCCGGAAAATCTTATGGATATAGGCTTCCGCTCTCTTGGAGAAATAGAGGACGTCTTTATCGCCACCAAGTCATACATTGACAATCTCCATATAAGAGGGGAGTCCGCAATTTTTGAAATGGCAAACATCATGCTTCTTGACGGAGAAAATGTGTCCCGTATGCACGTTGACAGGTATTTTTCCGAAAACGGTATTTTTCCTGAGCACGTACTTGAGGTCAGCGGCATGGATATGCTTATCGAGTTCGCCAGAACAGGTATCGGAGTTGCCTGCGTCATAAAGCAGTTTGTTAAGCAGGAGCTTGAAAGCGGAAGTCTTATGGAAATTCCTCTGACCGTCCCCATAAATAAAAGAGAGGTTGGATTTGCATACCTGAAAGGTGCAAAACCAACCTCTCCGTTGGAGCGTTTTATGAGTTTTGTTGAGAGTCAGAACTATCCTTCACAAGCTTGTATTCCAGACTGTCAATAAGTGCAGTGACAGAGGCATTGATTATATCGGTAGAGGCTCCCACTGTTGTCCAGATGTCCTTTCCGTCGGTGCTTTCGATAAGCACTCTTACGTTTGCCGCTGTCGCTGCGCTTCCGTCCACTACACGAACCTTGTAGTCGATAAGGTGAATGTCCGCAATGGATGGATAAAACACTGTCAGAGCCTGACGGATAGCTTTGTCTATCGCATTTACGGGACCGTCTCCTTCGGCGGCTGCCATTTCCGTTTGTCCTTTTACGGAGACCTTTACCATTGCGGAGGAGGGATTCTGGAAGCCTCCGCTTTTTTCTCCGATGATCTTGAAATAATTGATCCCAAAGTAATCCTCGGTCTTGCCGAGGTATTTTTTTACCAGCAGCTCAAAGGAAGCCTCTGCTGCTTCGTACTGATAGCCTCTGAACTCCATTTCCTTAAGCAGGTCGATGATAGCCTTTGTCTCGAAGCTGTCCTTGTTGAGCTCGGGGGCGATATCGTTGATACGGCGGAGTATAGCGGAGCGTCCTGCCACCTCGGAAAGAAGGATATTCCGCTTGTTTCCTACAGATTCGGGGGGGATATGCTCAAAGCTTATGGGATTTTTATTTACCCCGTCGGCGTGCATTCCTCCCTTGTGGGAAAAGGCGCTGGTACCCACATATGGCATAGTTCCTGTAAGCTTCATGTTGCAGACCTCGGCGATATATCTTGCAAGCTGAGTGAGATTTGCAGGACTGGTCTCAGGTACGCACTCCATTCTGAGCTTAAGCTGCAGATTGGCGATCACTGTCGAAAGATTGGTGTTTCCGCAGCGCTCGCCTATGCCGGTCAGTGTCCCCTGAACTTGTGAAGCTCCTGCCTTTACAGCAGCTACCGAGTTTGCAACGGCGCAGCCTGTATCGTTGTGACAATGTATTCCAACAGGGATAGTTACTGTGGAAACTGACTTTGCGGTGATCTCTGAGATCTCATCGGGGAAGCAGCCTCCGTTTGTATCACAAAGTACTACAGCCTCCGCGCCTGCTTTTTCCGCAGTTTTAAGAGTTTCCAGAGCGTATTCGGGATTTCGTTTATACCCGTCAAAAAAGTGCTCTGCGTCAAAAAAGACCTTTTTGCCTTTTGAAACGAGATATTTTATGGTATCGGATATCATATTGAGATTTTCTTCAAGGGTAGTCCCCAGAATCTCGGTGGCGTGCATATCCCAGCTCTTTCCGAAGACGGAAACATAGTCTACATTGGTATTGGCAAGAGCGTTAAGGTTGGCGTCCTCCTCACAGGAGACATTTTTTCTTCTTGTGGAGCCGAAAGCCACAAGCTTTGCGTGCTTTGGAGGATGTTCCTCCGCTCTTTTGAAAAATTCCATGTCCTTGGGATTGGACGCGGGATTTCCTGCCTCGATAAAGTCGATTCCGAAATCGTCCAGAGCCTTCATAACATTGAATTTGTCCTCCACGGAGAAATTGACGTTTTCTCCCTGGGCTCCGTCCCGCAGGGTAGAATCAAATATCTGAACCTTTTTCATAAGGAGACCTCCATAATTATTTTATTTCCAGTATGGGCTCTGCAATTGAAGCTCCTGCAGGGACCATCGGCAGAACGTTTATATCCTTGTCGATAATGCAGTTTATAAGCACCGGCTTATTAAGAGCGATAGCTTTTTCAAGAACGGGACGGATATCGTCCTTTGTTTTTATTGTCATAGCTTCAATGCCAAGAGCCTTGCCGAGAAGCTCAAAATCCGTGGGCTTTTCAAGAGTGGTCTGGGAAAAATGATTGTTGTAGAAAAGCTTCTGCCACTGGCGTACCATACCAAGGACGCTGTTGTTGAAAATCAGTTCTATAACGGGAAGCTGGTATTTTGCAAGGGTGGTAAGCTCGTTCATGTTCATGTAGAAGCTTCCGTCTCCTGCGCAGTTTACCACAACTCTGTCCGGATTTCCAACCTTGCAGCCGATGGCAGCTCCCAGACCGTAGCCCATTGTTCCAAGACCGCCCGAGGAAGCAAAGCACCTTGGTTTGCGGAAATTGTAGAATTCCGCAGTCCACATCTGGTGCTGTCCGACCTCGGTGCTTATTATTGCTTCGCCGTGGGTCAGCTCATCAAGGGTTTCGATAACGTCTTTGGGAAGAACTTCCCCGGAATTTTCCGAAACCTGTGTAAGGGGGTAGGTTCTTTTCCAATCTGCAATTTGTTTCATCCATTCCGGATGCTTTTTACGGTTGAGAGTTTCGTTCAGCCTTTTCAGAACAAGTTCTACATTTCCGCAGATACGGGCATCTGCGGGAATGTTTTTGTTTACTTCGGCAGGGTCAATTTCAATATGGAGAATTTTCGCTGTTCCGGTGACAGTCCGGAAGCTGTCGGTACTGCAAGTGACCCTGTCGGAAAACCTTGCGCCAAGAACTATCATCAGGTCACTTTCGGCAAGGGCAAGGGAAGAGGTTTTCGTTCCGTGCATTCCCAGCATTCCTGTGTATCTGTCGTCCGAATTGTCGAAAGCGCACTGCCCCATAAGAGAAAGGGAAACCGGAGCGTCGATAAGCTCCGCAAATTCCGCAAGCTCCTTGGTGGCATTGCAGGAAACCACGCCTCCTCCTGCGTAAATGAAAGGCTTTTCCGATTGCTCGATAATTTTCACAGCAGCGGAAATTTCTTCATCATCGATCCTGTAGCTGTGTCCTTCGGGAACCTTCGGCTGAAATTCACACTTTGCCGCAGAAATATCCTTGGGAACGTCAATGAGAACCGGACCTTTTCTTCCGTCATTTGCTATAAAGAAGGCTTCACGGATAGCGTCTGCAAGTTTGGCAACATCCTTGACAATGTAGTTGTGCTTGGTAATTGGCATGGTAATTCCGGTGATGTCCACCTCCTGAAAGCTGTCCAGACCAAGCAGGGGAGTTGCCACATTTCCGGTAATGGCGACTACGGGAATGCTGTCCATGTAAGCGGTGGCAAGACCGGTAACAAGATTCGTTGCTCCCGGACCGGATGTTGCGATGACTACGCCGGTCTTTCCGGTGGAACGGGCATAACCGTCCGCCGCATGGGAAGCTCCCTGCTCATGAGAGGTGAGTATGTGTCTGATCCTGTCGCTGTAGTCGTAAAGAGCGTCATAGATATTTAATACCGCACCTCCGGGATAGCCGAAAACCGTGTCCACCCCCTGTTCTAAAAGACATTCAAGAATTATCTGAGAACCGTTTAAAATCATTTTGATCTCCCTTTCATTTTCAGAAAATAAAAAACCTTCACCTCAAGACATAATCAAGAGGTGAAGGTATAAAATACATCCACGGTACCACTCTCGTTCGGAAAAATCCGCACTCTGCCGCATCTATCAATGCGCTTCTCTGTAACGGGAGAAGCCCGTTCCGTCCTACTGAGCAGTAAGCTGTTCGGCAGAAAGCTCCGAGGTGATCTATTATCGGGGGGAAATATTGCCTCACACCAAACGGCAATTCTCTGAAAATTTCCCTGATCCGTTTTGCTCCTCATCAAAGCTTTTACACATATTGATAACATCATATCACCGGCAGTCGGTTTTGTCAATGAATTTTATGTTAATTATTTATTAAACGTCAGAATTATCCCGCAAGTCAAAAAATGTCGTCCTTTGTTTGACAAAAATAAAAAGATATGATATAATATAATTAATTATACAGTAAAATAAATAGAGGTGAGTCTATGTTCGGCTATGTAAAACCATTTGAAGACCATATGCGCATATGCGATTATGAAACATACAGATCGGCTTGCTGGGGATTCCGCAGGACTATGAAAAAGAATTACGGACTGAAGCCCAGAATGTCCATATGCGAAGATTTTGCTCTTCTGGCACTTCTGGAGCTGTCCCTTAACGGTGCGGAGGTGGATACTGTCAATATCCGCAGGTTTGGTCATCCATTTAAGAAGATACCCTGTATGGTTACTGCAAATGGCTTGGAAATTACATGTGCCGCTGCTGCGATCCTTATATATAATAACATACTGGACGATCTGGAGGACAGCCGTTTTCTAAGAAAGTCAGTATTAAAAAGTATGCTTAAAAAGTCGACGAAGGCGTATAATAAAGCAGCAGAAAAATATCCCGACCTTTCTGAGTATGTGTCAGAGCAGATGGCTCTCCAGAAAAAGCTGGAAAAGGAAAACTGCAAGACTGTAGACCGCGCTTCCGAGCCGTCTTCGAATATACTGTCCGAGGTCGCATCAAGACTGAGTACAGACCCCGAGAAGCAGAGGATACTCCGCCGCTTCGGTTTTCTTCTGGCAAGATATATTTACATTGCCGACGCTTTTGACGATGTCGAGGAGGATTTCCGCAGACGGGGCTTCAACCCGCTTATCCGCGGAAACTATGTTATAAACGATATCGACCTGCCTGCTATACAGAAAAAGACCGAGGACAGTGTGAACTTTACCCTCGGCGCTCTTGCAGACTGCTATGTCCAGCTTGATATAGAGCGGTTCAAGCCTGTTATAGACAATATTGTTTATCTGGGACTTAAAAACGGATTTTACGACCTGATAAAGGAAAAGGAAGAAATGGCTGAGGAATAAAAGGCTGAGCCTTTACCCTTTCCGCTGATTATTATTGCGGTAAATGGTAAAAGACGACACGGCAGCATAATATTTCAATATTGATGCTTGATTGAGGGGAGGGCGTCTATGAAAACCAGTTATAAGGTGTCGCTTGGCGGAGTGATAGCATCACTTTGTCTGGTAATGATGTTCCTTACAGCGGTGTTCCCGATCCTTAGCATGACCCTCCCTTTATTTGCGGGAGCCCTTGTGGCTGTTGTGGCAATTGAAATAAGCCGTTCATGGGCTTTTGTCACCTATGCGGTGATCGTCGTCCTTGCTTTCTTTGTGACTCCCGATAAGGACGCATGGCTGTTTTTTACATTTCTTTTCGGGTACTATCCTATACTGAAGTCCTATTTTGAGGGATTTAAGGTAAAGCTTATAGCTGTTCTCTGCAAGCTTGCAGTGTTTGATGCAGCGGTGGCGGCAATTTTCTATATCCTTATGAACATACTGGGAACACTTGACTTGTTTGAGGAGTTCGGATTTTACAACGAATGGCTGATACCTGCACTTTTTGTCTTCGGAAACCTTGTTTTTGTAATGTATGACTACGTTCTGTCAGTATTGGTGGAGTGCTATAAAAAGTGGTTTAGACCCACTTTCCTGCGGAAGATGAAGTGACCTGAAGGCTCAGCTTTTTAATTTTTTAATTTTTTCTTGACAAATTGTTCTTTAAATGTTATAATATTGTAGGGTGTACTTAGTAAATTCTTACCAATCTACTCAATATATACCAAATATTACCCCTATAATAAAGACTGCGTTTCAGGGCAGTCTTTATTATTTTGACCCGAAAACAAAAATAACCGGAAATGAAATATTTTTCGGTTGCATTTTTTGCGGAGCTGTGATATAATGTGTAGTGTGATTTGTTTTGCGGGAAGGATGTGATCCGTAGATGATGATAAATCAAAAGGAAAAGAAAAAAGCCAAGTTTCGTTTTTCCTTTATTTTACTGTTTATTTTTGCAAGCTTTGCGGTATGCTTTGTTTTTTATATGAAAGAGGACTTCGTGGTGACAAGCGAAATGCTTGACAATACCACAGACGCAGTGGTCTACGTAGACCCTGTGGGGCAGAGCAGCAGTGTTATAAATCCTGTCCCGGCGGGAGAGCGTCAGGACGACAGCTACTATAAAGATGTGGCGTTTATCGGCAACAGAGCTCTTGCAGGGCTTGCGGATTATGAATATGTACCGTCCGGAAATATGCTGATATCCGATGCCATCACTCCGGAAAATTTCAATTCGGTGATATTGTCCGTTGACGGTGTGGAAAGCGGTATAGCAGATGCGGTGATACGCAAAAATGTGTCCGGGGTCTACATAATGATAGGAATGGGAAGCGTGACCAGCGATCATTCCGGTCTTTTTGACGAGATGGAGGCATTTGTGGATGCTGTTGTAAGTCAGGCTCCAGACACCGAGATATATCTTATGTCCCTTCTGCCTGTACCTGCCGGAAGTGAAAGCAGCGTTGCCTATAATTCGGATATCGATGCATATAACTCCGAGCTGCTTAAATTTGCAAATAAAAAGAACGTCCGGTATCTTGATGTGAATACAGGATTTAAGGGAAATGACGGAAAGCTTCCGGATTCTGCGGCGGAGGCAAACGGGGTAAGGCTCAAAAAGGAAAAGTACGGAGAGCTTTCTGAATATATTCTGACCCATATTGCAAACTGAAAGGAGACATCCTGACATGATCGTTGAGTGTCTTACGATTTTTGGACTTATTTTTGCGGTAGTCGTTGTGTATCTCCATGCGGGAAGGAAGGATCATGCCTTTGCGACTGTCCCGCTGCTGGTTCTTCCTGCCGCCAATGTGCTCTCGTATATGCTGTCAGGCAGACTTTCAAATATGCTTCCCATGGATATGTTTACGGTCTATACAGCTATAAACGTATTTGCTGTTGTGGTCTCAAGCTGTCTTGTTGGCATAATGTCGGCAAAGTTCGGCAAAAGATCAACACGGGCGGCGTATATTACAATGTCCCTTGTTTTCAATGTAATGCTGGCTGCTATCCTTGTTTACAATATGTATGGGATAGTGTATAAATAATAATATCGTGCCCTGTTTGGGTTGGCAGCGGTACGGAGATTTTTATGCTTCCGTGTCGTATTTTACCCTTTCCGAAAATTATAATCAGCGGAAAGGGTAAAGGCTCAGCCTTTCGGGGCATTTTTTATGAGAAAATTCAGGAAAAATTTTTTCCTGCACCCCTTTACATATCATAAAAATTGTAGTACAATAAGTATAGCAGTGTTTTGATATGCTTCTGAGGAAAGGATGATCTTGGCATATGTCCGAACAGCCTAAGTACAAAAGGATACTCCTTAAGCTGAGCGGTGAGGCTCTGGCGGGGGAGAAGAAAATCGGTCTTGACTATTCAATAATTACCAGAATTTGTGAGAGCATAAAAAGGTGCGCCGATGCAGGGATACAGATAGGCATCGTAGTAGGCGGAGGAAATTTCTGGAGGGGACGCTCCAGCGGAGCAATGGACAGGACCCGTGCCGATCATATCGGTATGCTGGCAACTACCATGAACGCTCTGGCTGTTGCGGATGTGCTTGAATCTCTGGGAGTAGACGTCCGTGTCCAGACTGCTATCGCCATGCATCAGGTGGCTGAGCCTTATATAAGAAACAAGGCTGTACGTCACATGGAAAAGGGAAGAGTGGTCATCTTCGGATGCGGAACGGGAAATCCTTTCTTTTCCACAGATACAGCGTCTACGCTGAGAGCAGCTGAGATCGAGGCGGATATCGTCCTGAAAGCCACTATGGTGGACGGCGTTTACGATAAGGATCCCAATAAATACAGCGATGCGGTAAAGTTCGACGAGCTGAGCTTTAATGACATTCTGGTGAGAAATCTTGCTGTTATGGACAGCACCGCTGCCTCAATGTGCAAGGACAACAACATTCCCATACTGGTGTTTGACCTGAGAAAACCTGATAACATCTATGACGCCTGCATGGGCAAAAAGGTCGGTACGATAGTAATTGACAGATAACTGTTAAGACGGCTCCGTGTTGTGTGCGGGGTGTCATGAATATTTTGTTAAAAGGAGAGTTTTTTATGAACGAGCAGATCTCAAACGCACAGGGTAAAATGGAAAAATGCGTCAAGAGCCTTGAGCATGAATTTTCAACTATCAGAGCAGGCAGAGCTAATCCTGCGGTACTTGATAAGGTACTTGTGGACTATTACGGAACTCCAACACCCATACAGCAGATGGCTGCGGTATCTGTTTCAGAGGCAAGGATCCTTGTTGTTCAGCCATGGGATAAAAGTCAGCTCAAGCCTATCGAAAAGGCTATCCAGGCTTCCGATATAGGAATTACCCCTACTAATGACGGAAACGTTCTGAGACTTGCTTTCCCTCAGCCTACCGAGGACCGCCGCAAGGAGCTTGTCAAGCAGGTCAAGAAGTTCGGAGAGGAAGCAAAGGTCACTATCAGAAATGTAAGACGTGATACTATGGAAAAGTTCAAGACCATGAAAAAGAACAATGAGATAACTGAGGACGATATGAAGGATTACGAGAAGGATATCCAGAAGCTTACCGATAAATTCTGTGATACAGTGGATTCTGTTGTTGCTGAAAAGGAAAAGGAGATCATGTCCATCTGATGCGGAACGGAGGAGCGTGCTTTGTCAGACAAAAATAGCGGCAATATGCCGGTGCATATCGGCTTTATTATGGACGGCAACGGCAGATGGGCTGTAAAGCGGGGTCTGCCAAGGAAAATGGGTCACAGGGAAGGCGCTCAGACCTTCCGTAAGATAGCAAGGTACTGTAAAAAAATAGGTATCAGATATGTGACCTTTTATGCCTTCTCCACGGAAAACTGGAAACGCCCTCAGGATGAAGTCGACGAGCTTATGCGTCTGTTCAATGAATATCTTGACGAGGTGGAGGAGTACGCGGGAGAAAATACCAGACTGGTCTTTCTTGGAGATAAATCCGCATTTGGCAGAGATATGGCTCAGAAAATGATCGATATGGAGAAAAAGTCTGCTGACTTTGACGGCATGACTCTCATGCTTGCTATGAATTACGGAGGCAGGGACGATATAGTCCATTCTGTGAAAAAGATAGCGGAGATGGTGTCAGATAAGGAGATAGGGCTGACTGATATTAACGAGAGCCTTGTGTCCAGCCTGCTTTATACAGGCGGGATGCCTGACGTTGACCTTCTTATCCGTCCCAGCGGAGAAAAAAGGATCTCCAATTTTTTGATATGGCAGTCTGCTTATGCAGAATATTATTTTACAGACACACTATGGCCCGATTTTTCCACAAAAGAGCTTGACAAGGCTTTAAAGGACTACTCTTCCCGCAGCAGACGCTTCGGAGGAGTCTGACTTTCTGATACGGGCAGTTTTAACATCGGAAAAGGAAATGGTACAATGATTATACGCAGTATTTCGGCTGCAATTGGTATTGCTATCGCGATAGGTATCCTGTTCCTGCATGATACTCCGGCTTATGATGCGATGGTAGCGGCGCTTTCGGTAATTATGGTATATGAATTGCTTTCAGCAAATAAGTGCATAAAATATAAATTTCACTCGGGTGTATGCTTTTTCTTTGCGATAGTGATGCCGTTTTTGTCGGAATATTCAAACGGAATGGAACTTAAATACATTCTTGCAGCGGTGTGTATTTTCTCAATGTTTGTATGGTTTATCGCAAAGCATAAAGAAATGGCATTTGAAAAGCTATGCTATATGATAGCGGTCACCATACTTGCATCTACGTGTATGTGCTGCCTTGTGGCGCTGAAAAATCTTGACGAGGTACATGGAGTATGCTACATCGTTCTGTGTCTTGCAGGGGCATGGCTGGGAGACTCGGGCGCATACTTTGCGGGAACATTTCTGGGCAAGCACAAGCTCTGTCCCGAGATATCCCCGAAGAAGACTGTGGAGGGTGCTGTTGGCGGCGTCATCACAGTAGGCATCGTATTTGCGGTATATGCGTTCTTCTATCACATGGTTCAGGGATACAGAGGCTTTGAATTTGAAGTCAATTACATCTATCTTGTCATAATGGGACTGATATGCGGCATACTTGGCATAGTGGGAGATCTTTCCGCCTCCCTTGTAAAAAGGCAATGCGGGATAAAGGATTTCGGAAACATAATGCCGGGTCACGGCGGTCTTATGGACAGGTTTGACAGCGTATTGTTTGTGGCGCCGTTTATGATGTTCGTTTTGACACATTTCACACTTTTTAAGTAGAAGTAAAAAGAGGTCAGGGAAGAAATTTCTGGCCTCTTGTATGATTTTTCGGGAGTATACCATAAAATGAAAACGATTTCTTTGATAGGCTCTACAGGCTCCATCGGGACGCAGACATTACAGGTCTGCAAAAAGCATAATATTAAGGTAAGGGCTCTGGCGGTGAAAAAAAATACCGGACTGCTGGAAGCACAGGCAAGGGAGTTTCTTCCCGAGGTCGTATGCATTTACGAGGAGTCCTTGTATAAGGAGCTTCGGGACAGACTGTCGGACACCGGTATAAAGGTACTTTGCGGTATGGAGGGACTGTGTGAAATTGCATCCCTTGACACCGATCTGTTTGTAAATTCGGCAGTGGGAATGGTGGGTCTCCTTCCCACGCTTACAGCCATAGAGCATGGCAGGGACATCGCTCTTGCAAACAAGGAGACTCTTGTTGCGGGGGGACATCTTGTAATGTCCGCTGCGGAGAGAAAAAATGTAAGGATATACCCCATTGACAGCGAGCACTCGGCTATATTTCAGTGCCTGCAGGGAAACAAAAGGGAACAGGTCAGAAAGCTGATCCTTACCGCTTCCGGGGGACCATTTTTCGGAAAGAAAAAGCATGAGCTTGAAAATGTCACGCCTGAGCAGGCGCTTGCTCACCCTAACTGGAGCATGGGTAAAAAAATAACCATAGACTCTGCTACACTTATGAATAAGGGGCTGGAGTTCATTGAAGCAAGGTGGCTGTTCGGGATAGACCCCGAGAATATTGAAATAATAGTGAACAGGGAAAGCGTTCTTCACTCTGCTGTTGAGTTTGACGACTTCTCGGTGATAGGTCAGATGGGTGTTCCCGATATGAAGATACCCATTCAGTATGCGCTTCTGTATCCTGAACGGCTTGACTGCGATGTAAAGCCGCTGTCCTTTACCGATTACGGGACACTGACATTTGCAAAACCGGATCTTGAGACCTTTGAATGTCTTTCAGGATGCATAGAGGCGATCAGACGGGGAGGGGCGTATCCCTGCATTGTAAATGCCGTCAACGAGGAGGCGGTGGGACTTTTTCTTGACGGTAAGATACCGTTCCTTAAGATCGGGGAGCTTGTTCTGGAGTCGTTAAAAGCTTTCCCCATGCTTCCCGTGGAAAGCTATGAGGATATAAAAAAGGCTGACAGCGCTGCAAGGGAGTATGTCAGAGAAAATATCTGAATCGTATGTGAGGTAATATGGATAAATTTACTTATGTTTTAATGGCTGCTGAAAAGACGGCTGAAAAAGCGGCTGCAGGCGGCGGCTCCCGTGTTTCGGGGACTGTTTTGTCTATCCTGTTCGCAGCGGCGTTTTTCTGTCTTATAATTGTGATACATGAGTTCGGACACTTTATCGTGGCAAAGAAGTGCGGCATACGTGTGGACGAATTTGCCATAGGAATGGGTCCGGTGATATACAAAAAGCAGGGGGAGGAGACTCTTTTCACTCTTAGGCTCCTTCCGATAGGCGGCTTCTGCTCAATGGGAGAGGATATTGAGGATGACGATCCAAATTCCTTCCGTAAAAAGCCCGTTCCATCAAGGATAGCGGTTATTGCGGCAGGAGCGGTCATGAACCTCATTCTGGGATTTATCCTTTCTGTGGTGCTTCTGCTTGTGGACGGCAGGGTGACGTCCTCTGAGATAGTGTGGTTTTCAGATGATGCTGTAAGCACCCAGTATGGCTTGCAGATGAATGATACCATTGTCAAAATAAACGGTGTAAGGATATTTTCGGCAAAGGATATTATTTATCAGCTGGGAAACGACGAGGACGGCATTGTTGACTTTGTTGTAAGGCGGAACGGGGAGCTTGTCAGACTTGATAACGTCCGTTTTGAAATGAAGACAGACCCTGCCACGGGCAAAAGCACGCTTATTTATGATTTCAAGGTGCAGGCAGTGAAGATAACCGCTGCAAATCTGGTGCCCTATTCTTTTAAAAATGCTCTTTACTACGGCAGGATAGTGCTTATGTCTCTCAGGGATATAATCAGAGGAAAATATGGGGTAAACGATCTGCAGGGACCTGTAGGAATTGTCACTACAATAGGAGATGTGGCTGAGCAAAGCGGCTTTGACATAAGCTTCCTGCTTGACATTGCAACTCTTGTCACCATAAACATAGGAATCTTCAACCTCCTGCCTGTTCCTGCTCTGGACGGCGGCAGACTTGTCCTGCTTATCGTTGAGGCGATACGCCGCAAGGCTATGAAGGCAGAGACAGAGGGTATGATACACTTTGTGGGATTTGCTCTGCTTATGGTTCTTATGGTTGTAGTAACATTTAATGATGTTAAGAATATTTTTGTAAAGTAAACGGAGTAACCATATGAGGTAAAATATAAATGGGAACATGGGGAACAGGAATTTTTCAGAATGATACTGCTGATGATGTCAGATATGACTATAGAGCAAAGTTAAAGATGGGAAAAAGTGATGAACAGGCGTTACAGGAAATCATTGCAGAGAGCGCCGATTATATTTATGATGACGATGATAAATATAATTTCTGGTTTTCATTGGCGTCAATTTCACATGATCTGGGACGAATTACTGATGATGTAAAAAATAAAGCCTTGAATTTATTAGAACATTGCGGCAGTGATTTAGAACGATGGAATGATCCGGACAGAAAAAAGCGAATTAAAGAATTGAATACTTTGAAAGAAAAGTTAAATTCAGAGCCTCCACCACGAAAAAATATTCCGGTTACAAAGCCATTTCACTGTAAATGGAAACAAAACGATGTTTTCTATTTCAGATTGGATACAAATGAATTTGCTGATACAGAATATTCAGGTAAATATATTCTTATTCTTGTTGAACGCCTGGTAACACACGATGCGCGAATTAAAGGGCTTGGAGATATTCTGCCGATAACATTGGTCAAGCTGTCCGATAAGATACCTTCGGATTCTTCTGAGATAAATAATGCATTGTTCCTGACGCATTATTTCCAGCATGAAACTGATAAAAATGTGATCAGGTTCATGTGGTACAATATAAAATTTAATGACTTGTATAAGAAGGTTAGTTATGTCGGAAGCTTTGATTTTTTCATTCCGAGGGGTGAGCAGATAGCCCCGTTGACTGATAATAGTCATGACCATGCGGATATTGGTATTCATCCCAGTAATTTTGAAGATGAAATAAAATTTATATTTGACAGAAATAACGACCCGGAGGATAAGCATTATCATAAATGGCTTATAGATGGAATGTCATAATAGAAATTATTGTTTTATGGTCTGAAAGGAGTTACATCTTTGTTTATTTCGGATTACAATTCAGAATCACATAGGAATCTTATAATTGACGAAGATGAAAATACGGTCTGGGCTTACCTGACGCAGCCTTTTTCTGATAAGATTTTTCTTGATTGCTGGATAGCAAACAAAATAAATGCTCCAAGTCATAAAGATATAAAGGAAAATATAGATCAATATAAAAATGCACCTCCGCCCGCTCCGGTGGATGTTCTGGTTGAGGGATATGTCAATATCAGTATGCCGAGGGAAGATATGTTCAAAATTCTATGGTCTACTGACGGCGAAACAGTAAGTATTTATATGAATGATTCATTAACAGCGGTAATAAATGCGGCGGAGCGTCAGGTATTCAATAAATTTCTTTGTGTAGATTGTGCATGGGGGAAACCGCTTAATGTAATTTGATTTTTGCTCGGAAATAAGATTCAGAAAGGACATGGTAAATAATGAGGAATATCCGCGGTGTAAAGGTCGGAAACTGTACTCTTGACGGAGAGAAAATCTATATACAGTCTATGCTCAATGTTCCTGCTTCTGATATCGAAGGAAACGTAAGACAGGCTGTAGAGCTGGAAAAAGCAGGCTGTGAGATAATCAGGGCGGCTATCCCTGATATGGAAGCCGTTAAGCTTATCCCTGCAATAAAAAGTGCGGTGAAGATACCTCTGGTTGCGGACATCCATTTCAATTACAAGCTGGCACTGGAAAGCGTGGCGGCGGGAATCGACAAGATCAGGATAAATCCCGGGAATATAGGGGATTTTGAAAATGTCAGGCTGGTTGCTGATGCCTGCAGGAAAAAAAATATCCCCATACGGATAGGGGTCAATTCAGGCTCACTTGAAAAGGATATTCTTGAAAAGTACGGGTCTCCCACGGCGGAAGCTCTGACGGAAAGCGCTCTGCGCCATGCGGAGCTTCTTGAACGCTGCGATTTCGGGGATATAGTCATTTCCATAAAGTCCTCGGACGTGCCCACTATGATAAAAGGATACAGGCTTATTGCAGAGAAAACGGACTACCCCCTCCATCTTGGAGTTACCGAGGCGGGGACGAAGAGGATGGGTATTATCAAATCGGCGGTGGGTATAGGCTCTCTCCTTGCTGACGGGATAGGTGAGACCATAAGGGTGTCTCTTACTGCCGACCCGGTGGAGGAGGTTTCTGCTGCAAGGGATATCCTCTCCGCTGTGGGAAAGGGCGGGGGTATAAAATTTGTTTCCTGTCCCACCTGCGGAAGAACCAAAATTGACCTTATTTCCCTTGCCGAAAGGACGGAGGAAGCATTAAAGGATATCAGTAAGGATATTACCGTAGCTGTCATGGGATGTGCGGTAAACGGTCCCGGAGAGGCAAGAGAAGCAGACATAGGCATTGCAGGAGGGGACGGGTGCGCTGTCCTGTTCCGCAGGGGCGAGATCATAAAAAAAGTGACCGAGGAGGAAATTCTCCCGGCATTGCTGGATGAAATAGAAAAAATGTAGGAATGGTGAAAGCTGATGCTTATAAAAGAATTGTTTTCCGATTACATATCCGATATTCCCAACTCAATAGGACGGGGAGATGTACTGAAGCTTGAGCACTCTGATAACAAGAAGGAGCTTACAGTATACGCTTCCTATGAGCAGACACAGAAATATGATTATGTTATGGATTTTGAACAGGCTATGAAAAGGAGTCTTGAAATAAACAGCTTTATCCTTAACTGCCGTTATGCTCCTTCACTTTTTAATGAGAAATGTATGCCGGATATTGTTTCTATGCTCAAAAGAAGGGTGTATGTTATAAACGGGCACCTGAGCAATGCGGAGTACAGCTTTTCCGATAACACTGTCACTGTAGATGTAAACGGTGCAGGCTTTGAGCTCCTGAAAAAAGCGGGGATAGAGCATGAGCTTGAAAAGTGCATCAGGGATGTATATTCGGTAAATGTAAAGGTAGTCCTGCAGGAAGGAAATATCCCACTTGATAATGACGATTACGAAAAACGCATGGCTGAGGCTATTGCAGCTATGCCTGCTCCCAAGGAGGTGCCTCCTGAAAAAGCGGACGCTCCCAAAGAGCCTGTCAGAAATGAGCCTGTCTTTACAATAGATTTCAAGGATCTTCCCATTCTTACCGATGGAGCAAAGCTCCTTAAGGGAAAGGTGATAAATTCACCGGTCATGAATATTTCCTCCATAACAAGCAAAATGAGCAATATAACTGTATGGGGAGACGCATTCAGCTATGCTGAAAAGGAGATAAATACCAAAAACGGCACTAAGCGTGTAGTTACTCTGGGTATTACCGATTATACAGGCTCTATATCCATAAAAAGCTTTGAGGATAAGGATGATGAAAATATCCTTGCTAATTTCAAAAAAGGCGGGACTGTCCTTATCAGGGGCAGGTCGGATTTTGATAACTTTGACAAGGAGTTCATTATCAAGCCGAATGATATAATGCAGGTGCAGAAAACTCAGAAGCAGGATACTGCCCCGGAAAAAAGGGTAGAGCTCCATATGCACACCAATATGTCTGCTCTTGATGCTGTCACTCCTGCAGAGAAGCTTGTGGAAAGAGCCTTTTCATGGGGACATAAGGCAGTTGCCATTACGGATCACGGCGTTGTACAGTCTTTTCCCGAGGCGGCTTCCGCGGCGGCTAAGATCCGCAAAAACGGGGGCGATTTCAAGGTCATCTACGGCTGCGAGGCTTATTCGGTAAATGACCGTACAAAGGCTGTCAATGTTTATACGGATAAAAATATCAATGACGAAATGATAGTTTTTGATATTGAGACTACAGGATTCAATTCTCAGTCGGACAGGATAATTGAAATAGGTGCGGTAAAGCTCAAGGATCTTGAAATACAGGGTACATTCCAGACCTTTGTTGATCCCGAAAGACACATACCCGAAAGGATAACCGAGCTTACAAAGATAGACGATGAAATGGTAAAGGGCGCTCCGTCACAGCATGAGGCTCTTAAAAAATTTATGGAGTTCTGCGGAGAGTCTCCTGTGCTTATTGCCCATAATGCGCGCTTTGACTGCTCCTTTATCAGGGCTGCCTGTGAAAGATACGGAGAGACTTTTGGATTTTCTTCTATTGACACTGTCGTAATAAGCAGAAGTATGCTTCCTGACCTTAAGAAGCATAAGCTTGACCATGTAGCAAAAGCATTAGGGCTGGGAGAATTTGACCATCATCGTGCGGATGAGGACGCAAAGATTCTTGCAAGAATATATATAACTCTGATGAGGCGTCTGACAGAGGATCATGATATCAGACAGATAAGCGAGATAAACGCCTGCGTTATGAATGTTGACCCCCGTTCTCTGAGGGCGTATCATCAGATAATACTTGTCAGGGATGCTATAGGTCTTAAAAATCTGTATAAGCTTATTTCATACAGCAATATAAAATATTATAAATACAACCCCCGTATCCCTGTTTCCGAGCTTATGGCGCACAGGGACGGTCTTATTGTGGGAAGCGCCTGTGAGGCAGGGGAGGTGTTTTCCGCTGTCAAGAACGGTCAATCCTGGGATGAGGTCAAGGATATTGCAAGATTTTATGACTATCTTGAGATACAGCCTATTGCAAATAATAAATTTCTCATATATGATGAGGATTATCCGGATATCTCTGATGATGATGACCTTCGTGAGCTTAACAGAAAGATAGTACAGCTCGGCGATGAGCTGGGCATCCCTGTTGTTGCTACCTGTGATGTCCACTATATGGACAAGCAGGACAGTATTTTCAGAAAGATACTTACCTATCAGAAGTTCGGAGATTCGGAAAATCAGTCTCTTTATTTCCGCACAACAGATGAAATGCTGGAGGAGTTTTCCTATCTGGGAGAGGAAAAGGCTTACGAGGTAGTTGTGAAAAACACCAATATGATCGCTGATATGGTAAGTCCGGATATCGTTCCCATACCTCCGGGGACGTTCACTCCCGAGATTCCGGGGTCTGAGGAAGAATTGGAGCGTATCTGCTGGGAGAGATGCAAAGCCATCTACGGGGATCCTGTCCCTGAGCTTGTGGCAAAAAGGCTTGACAGAGAGCTTACTTCAATTATAAAGCACGGATTTGCAGTTTTGTACATGATCGCTCAGAAGCTTGTTGCCAATTCCAATGATAATGGGTATCAGGTGGGCTCCAGAGGCTCGGTTGGGTCATCCTTTGCAGCGTCTATGGCGGGAATCTCCGAGGTGAATCCGCTGCCGCCCCACTATGTGTGTCCGAAGTGCAAGCACAGTATTTTCATTACAGACGGTACTGTAGGCTCTGGATATGACCTTCCTGCCAAAAACTGCGAAAAATGCGGTACTCCTTACAATCGCGACGGGCACGACATCCCATTTGAGACCTTCCTTGGCTTTGACGGAGACAAGGCTCCTGATATCGATCTTAATTTCTCAGGTGAATATCAGGCATCCGCACACAGATACACCGAGGAGCTTTTCGGAAAGGACAACGTTTTCAAGGCAGGAACTATCGGTGCTGTCAAAGATAAGATCGCTTTTGGATACGTAAAGAAATACCTTGAAGAAACGGGGACTACGGTTTCTTCTGCTGAAGTAAACCGTCTTGCAGCAGGCTGTACTGGTGTAAAGAGAACTACCAGCCAGCATCCGGGCGGAATGGTAGTAGTTCCGTCCAAATTTGAAGTATACGATTTTACTCCTATACAGCATCCTGCGGAAAATCACGATATTATTACCACCCATTTTGATTTCCATTCGCTTCACGACACTATATTGAAGCTTGACGAGCTTGGACACGACGTTCCGACCCTCTATAAGCATCTTGAAGATATGACGGGGATAAAAACAAGCGATATTTTCCCGGGAGATGAAAAGGTAATAAGTCTGTGTACCTCTACCGAGGCTCTCGGAGTGACTCCCGATGACATCGACTGCGAGACGGGGACTCTTGCAATACCTGAAATGGGAACAAATTTTGTCCGTGGAATGTTAATCGAAGCCAAACCGAAAAATTTTTCAGATTTATTGCAGATATCTGGACTTTCCCACGGTACGGACGTATGGCTTGGAAACGCTCAGGAGCTTATAAAAAATAACATATGCACTATTTCTGATGTTATAGGTACCCGTGACAGTATCATGACCTATCTTATCTATCACGGACTGGAATCAAAGCTTTCCTTCAAGATCATGGAGATTACCCGTAAAGGAAACGCTGCCAAGCTTCTGACAGATGAAATGAAGCAGGATATGCGTGAACATAATGTTCCGGAATGGTATATTGACAGCTGTCTTAAGATCAAGTATATGTTCCCCAAGGCTCATGCGGCGGCATATGTTACTGCGGCAATGAAGCTTGGCTGGTACAAGGTATACGAGCCGCTTGCATTTTATGCTACCATATTTACCGTCCGCGGTGAGGATTTTGACGCTGAAACTGCTGTTCAGGGCAGGAAGGCAGTAAAATCCAGGATGGAGGAGCTTAAAAAGAAAGGCAATGACCGCAGCGACAAGGAAAGCAAAACCTATGATATGCTCATGCTTACAAATGAGATGATGGCAAGGGGTTTTGAGTTCCTGCCCATTGACGTCTACAAGTCTGACGCGTCAAAATACAAGATCGAAAACGGAAAGCTGAGACTTCCTTTCTGTGCGGCAAAGGGAGTTGGCGAAGCTGCCGCTCAGGCGATCTATGACGCAGTGCAACAGGGAGAACTGCTTTCAGTAGAGGAGCTGCAGGAACGCAGCAAGGTATCAAGCTCTGTAATTGAGAAGCTTGAAAGCGTCGGAGCTTTTGCGGCACTGCCAAAAACTACTCAGATGACACTTTTTTAAAAAAAACTTGGGCAATACCGCAAATCAGGCTTTGTGATCGGACTGTATTTTTTGTGCGTTATTGCCCTTGACATTTGTAAGATAATGTGATATCATAATACCAAGATACCGTAATACCACTTTACTACAATAAAATAAAAGGAGATTTTAAATGAAAAGATACGACCTGCTCACTCCCGAGGGGACTAAGGATCTGCTTTTTGAGGACTGCGCAGTCCGGAGGAGCCTTGAAGAAAAGCTGTCCAGAATATTCAAGTCCATGGGTTATTGTGAGATAGTCACCCCCGGACTGGAATTTTTCGATATTTTCAACCTTAATTCCAGATACTTTCCCCAGGAGAGTATGTATAAGCTTGTGGACAACAAGGGAAGGATACTTGTTGTAAGACCGGACTCCACCCTGCCTATTGCCAGAGTGGCAGCTACAAGGCTAAAGGATGCAAGACTGCCCCTGCGGCTTTTCTACAGACAGAACGTCTACAGAAACAAGCCTGCCATGCGTGGAAGAAGCGATGAGATACATCAGATGGGTATCGAGCTTATAGGCTCGGACTCCAAGCGTGCTGATCTGGAAGTCCTTACAGGAGCAATAGAGGTGCTGTCCTCACTGGAAAATGACAGTTTCCGTTTTGAGCTTGGGGATATAGGATATTTCCGCAAGCTGGTGGAAAGGCTCGCCATCGACAAGGAGACCAAGGAGGAGATACGCAGTCTTATCGAAGTGAAGAACTATCCCGCTCTTAATGATCTGCTGGACAGCATCGGAAGCAATGAGATCACAAGCGCTCTTAAGCAGCTTCCCAGACTTTTCGGCGGCGAGGAGGTCTTTGAAAAGGCTGAAAGGCTTTTTGAGGGAGGCAAGGATATAATTGCGAACCTCCGTGGGATCTATGACAGTCTTACCGCTCTTGGCTATAACGGAAAGATCACAATAGATCTGGGTCTTGTAAACAAGCTTGACTATTATACCGGAGTTGTCATCAAGGGATATTTAGAGGGGTACGGCGACGCTGTACTTTCGGGAGGTCGTTACAACAAGCTCCTTGCAGAGTTTGGATATGACGTTCCCGCTACAGGCTTTGCGGTGAATGTGGACGCTGCGGCAAAGGTGATGAAGCAGACAAATTCCTATCCTGCTCCTGTGCCTGATGTCATTGTATTCGGCGAGGACGGCTACGAGATAAAGGCTGTTGAACACGCCGCAGAGCTCAGAAAGGACGGACTTATAGCAGAGCTTTCTGTTTTTGATACATATGAGGAAACTCTGGATTATGCAAAGGAAAAGCATATAGGCAGGATCGTATGTGTAGGAGAAAATATTAAATAAGAAGCATCAGGAGGAGAAAAATAAATGGAAAAGGTCAACAGACCTCTGAGAATTGCCCTTACAAAGGGCAGACTGGAGAAGGACACTGTGGGTCTCCTTGAAAAGATAGGCTACGACTGCGCCGCTGTCCGTGACAAGGGACGCAGACTTATCCTGCCTGTGGGAGATACAATAGAAGTGGTTCTTGCAAAGGCAGCGGACGTTATTACATATGTTGAAAACGGCGTTTGTGATATGGGCGTTGTAGGTAAGGATACCATCATGGAAATGAACGGAAAGTTCTTTGAGATCGCCGATCTCGGTTTCGGAAAGTGCAGATTTGCTCTTGCAGGAAAAAAGGGTACGGACTTTTACAGCGGATACAATGTAAAAACAATAGCTACAAAGTATCCGAACGTGTCCCGGAGCTTTTTTGAGAAAAAGGGCATGGACGTTGACATTGTAAAGATAGAGGGAAGCGTGGAGCTTGCTCCGCTGCTCGGGCTTGCAGATGCTATCGTTGATATCGTTGAGACGGGCACTACTCTCAAAGAAAACGGACTTGAAGTCTTTGAGGATATATCTCCTATCTCTGCAAGGCTTATCGTCAATATGGTAAGTCTTAAAATGAGACAGCAGGAGATAGAGTCCCTTATTAAACTGATCGAAGAAAATCTGAATTAACGGGAGGGTATTTAAAATGATAAGAAAGATAATCGCTAACGGCACCGACGAGGTGGCTTTCCTTAAGGAAGTGGAAAGGCGCAACGGTGAGACCGACAAAAGAGTAACCGAGATCGTTTCGGAGATAATAGAAAATGTGAAGGAAAACGGAGACAAGGCTGTCAAGGACTACACCCTTAAATTTGACGGCAAGCTTCCCGAGTATTACGAGGTACCTCTTGATGTTATCCACGACGCTCTTGACGAGGCGGACGAGGACTTTGTAAACGCACTTCTGGACGCTATGGAAAACATCGCTGCTTTCCACCACAGACAAAAGGAGCAGGGCTTCATCGACCCTCACGACAACGGAGTTATTCTCGGTCAGCGTGTAAGAGGTCTTGAAAGGGTGGGTCTTTACGTTCCCGGAGGTACGGCGGCGTATCCCTCATCCGTGCTTATGAACGCCATCCCCGCAAAAATAGCAGGGGTAAAGGAAATTATAATGGTGACTCCTCCGTTAAAGGACGGCACTCCCAACAAGGACATTCTTGTGGCTGCGTCTGTTTGCGGCGTTGACCGTGTGTTCCTTGCAGGAGGCGCTCAGGCTGTTGCTGCTCTTGCATACGGTACGGAGGAAATTCCCAAGGTAGATAAGATCGTGGGTCCCGGCAATATTTTCGTTGCAACTGCAAAGAAGCTTCTTTACGGAAAGGTGGACATCGACATGATAGCGGGTCCCAGTGAGATACTTGTTGTTGCGGACGAAACTGCCGACCCTAAGTATCTTGCGGCTGACCTGATGTCTCAGGCGGAACACGACAAGCTGGCGTCCTCTATCCTTATAACAACAAGCGAGGATATCGCAGACAAGACCATCGCCGAGCTCGAAAGACAGGTGAAGGAGCTTTCAAGACGGGAGATCATCGAGCAGTCACTGTCCGATTACGGAGCAGTCATTGTTGCGGACTGTCTTGAATGTGCCATTGAGCTTGCAAATGAGCTTGCTCCCGAGCACCTTGAGCTGCAGGTGGAGAACCCTCTGCAGTATATCGGAATGATAGACAATGCAGGCTCTGTATTTCTGGGAAAATACGCTCCCGAGCCTTTGGGAGACTACTTTGCAGGTCCTAACCACGTTCTTCCCACCAGCGGAACGGCGAGATTTTTCTCCCCGCTTTCGGTAAACAGCTTTACAAAGCGTTCAAGCTTCATCTACTATACCGAACAGGCTCTGCTTGACGCCAAGGACGACATTGTCTGCATTGCAGAGCGTGAGGGTCTTACTGCCCACGCTAATGCTGTAAAGGTAAGATTTGAATAAATAAATGAAAGGACATTATTATGTACGAGCTTAATTCAAAATTAAAAAAAGTCGAGCCGTATGACCCTATTGAGGGTAATTACAGAATAAGGCTGGACGCAAACGAGTCTTTTTTCAATATAAATGATACCCTTGGAGATAAGATCGCGGAGGAGATAAAAAAGGTCTCCCTGAACCGCTATCCCGACCCTATGGCGACAAAGGCGGTAAAGGCGTTTTCCGAGTATTACGATGTCCCCGAAAAATATATCACCGCCGGAAACGGCTCAGACGAGCTTATAAGCATTATTGCAGGCTGTTTTCTTGAAAAGGGAGACAAGATTCTGACCCTCTCTCCGGATTTTTCAATGTACGCCTTCTACGGAAGCCTGTATGAGCTGGACGTTGAGACTATGCCGAAGGAGCCGTCCCTGCAGATAAGCATACCAAAGGTCATTTCCTACTGCAACAATAACAGCATAAAGGCTGTCATCTTTTCAAATCCCTGTAATCCTACATCTCTGGGTGTCACTAAGCAGGATATTATCAGGCTTGTAAAGAATGTGTTCTGTCTTGTTATAATAGACGAGGCGTATATGGATTTCTGGGATCAGAGCATCCTTGACGAGATAGGAAATTA